>NZ_MEGP01000004.1:0-204043 GCF_001725555.1 Thiobacillus sp. SCN 63-57
CCAAACCCTTTGGCCTCCTATCTTCCGGCAACGCCGAAATCAATGCGATACGCTCTTCCAATGTTTCATTATTGGTGGGAGCTTGTGAATAAGTGGTCTTCGGAATTTGCGACAAAGCGAGTTGTGCCAACCTATCGCTGGCCAGATAAAGTTCGCTAATGCGTCCTGCCTCAAAAAGGTGGTGCCTCAATTCTGCATAAGATGTAATACATCTCTCAGCATCCTTCACTTGAACGGCTTTGAAATGTCTGAAATGGTAGTCTGCTGCGAGATTGTGAGCCCGCTTCCACTCGGCCTCCTCGTCGCGTAGCCGCGTAACGCTGATCTCGCGCGCCAACGGATGCATGGTGTTACCGCTTGGTGTATCAATCAGTAGAAATCTGTAGATAAGCTGTTTCCTCATAACTTCTGCAGAAACGTCGGTGCTTGGAAATTCAGAAAATGCTTCTTTTCTGAATGCTCGACGATGTACTGCCATCCATCGCATGAATTTCAGCAGATCGCCCTCCATGCGGGAAAGAGTCCGTTCGATCAAGCCACGTTCAAAATCTTCAACCAAGTCATGATTTATCTCAACGTCTAAAGCAAGTCTTCAAGGGAATCGCAAACCAAGCATTCAACTAATGTTGCCAAAGCTCGTGGATTGCCGCCTAAGCGATGGCATATTTCCTCCAACCTATCGGCGGGAACTTTTGAAGTTAAATCCTTTGACTGAAGCTGTTCAGTAAGAAAGGCCGCCGCCTCTGTGTCCGAAAGGCCTTTAAGTTCTTGAATGCGGCACTTCTCGCACCACCGCACTTTTTTGACTGCACGATTGCTTATGAGTAATAACCTGCCGACGGGGCGACTGGAGTTATTGAGCTTTTCTATCAGATCTTGCCAGCCCACTGGTGGGAGAGTATCTCTGTTGGAAAATAAGCGCTGGAATTCGTCAACAACAATTAGTATCCGTTCACGCCGAAGCACTTTAAGCAAGGCACTGAAAAGGTCGCCGTCAGCGCCCTTTTCAAACTCATCCATCAAATCAGTTATACCTTCGCTAGCTAGCGCACCAGCCAGACCCACTAAAATATCCACCGAAGAGTCTTGAGCATCCGGCGACGGTTCAATCGGATCAAGGCTAAGTGGAACGTTAGCCGCAATTGCCGAGGCCAATTGAGTTTTGCCACATCCAGGGAATCCTTGCAATATTGCGACTGGCGGACCATTCAGCAACCAGTCGGTTGTAAACGAATTTAGCAAATCACTGCGCTGTTTTCCGTGAAGCTTGCTTTCGAAAGGCGCTTCTTTGATCCAGCCGGTCATCAGCTTGATGAATTCATCACGGGTGAGGGGCTCACGAGTTGTCGAATAGTGCAGCAATCTTGAGATGAGGCTGTGGGCGATCATTTCGCGCTCGTCGGCTTTGCCCGCATTGAGGTTTTGCGTTTCGATAAATTTTGCGATCAGATGGGCCGCTTCTCCGATGAGTCCTGGGAGGTCAAGGTTCTTCTTCTCGATGCCCACTGCACCAACTTTGTTCACTTGCGCCAGGCTTGTGTGGTAATTGCCTACCAACATGAGACTGCACGTTTCGCTTTTGCGGGCAGCTTCCAATTTCTTAGCCCATCCTTCAACGGCGCTTTTCTGGAATTCGTTGATAGTGGATTTCACCTGTACGGCGAAGGTGCCTTGGGCGTTGCTCCAAACGAAGTCGAACTGTTCATCCGCGTGTGCGGGTTCTAGCGTAATTACAGTAAAAGGTGGATCAGCCTGCGCGATTTTGAGCAAGGCGACGAGCGTCTGCACGAGGTAGCCGCGAATGGCCGTCGGGCCGCCAGCGTTGTCCTGTGTCGCGCTCATGAATTATTTAAGACCGCCATGCGAGTCATATTCCGCCCTTATCCCCGTCTGTTTGTCGCAGCACTAGGGCAATAGGACTAGGTGTTGCTCCAGCGCATACCTGAATAATACGCATTGATAACTATTACAAACCTCATTTTTGCTTAACTAGGTCAATTTGACCGCTCAGAAGCCCTGAGCGGACACACTTGCCTAGCTGGGCCGAAGTCGGCTTCGGCCGACAACCCGACACGTGATGTGTTCTGCTTGGCCGTCCGGTACAGGTCGAAGGCGGACTTTCACACTCCACCCCAGTTGTCGTAACTTACTTTGCGTATTCCTTGTTACAGAAACCGAAATCGGCCCACCACGCTTCCCCTCACCCTCGTCATCGCAACAAAAACCTCCTTCTGATCACTGCGACCCTGTCTACTGCTGCGCCGCGAGCATTTCTTTAGAACCAGTATGCATTCCGCTGTGTCGGGCCAAGTTGGCCGCGGCACTGGCGACATGACCGCCTTCGGGCAAGCTGCCGGGCGTGTGGGTTTTGCTGACGATCTGCAAATGCCTTGGAAATTGTTTCAGCAGGCTCTACCCTGAAGAAATGTTTCCGGAAGGCGGCGCATCATTCTGCGGCCCATCGGGCGCTCGGCCGCGCGCCCACCTGCTCGAAACCAACATCCCCGGCGCACCAGGCGCTTCACGAATAAAGGAGACATCATGGCAGCACACCCCCCCTGCGACCATATCGATGCGATCACGGCCGTCAAGCATGCGAAAAACCAGGTATGCGAGGAATGCATCAAGACCGACGACAGCTGGGTCCACCTGCGGACCTGCCAGACATGCGGGACGACCCTGTGCTGCGACAACTCGCCCAACCGCCATGCCACCCGGCATGCGCAGATGAGCGGTCATCCGGTGATTGCGTCAGCGGAGCCCGGGGAGCGCTGGCTGTACTGCTACCCGGACGACGCCTTCGCGGATTACTGAGTCGCGCGCAGGCCAATGACCGCAACCTCGGACTTCGCGGCAACGGGCGTACGCCTCGACCGCCCGGTCGACGACGAGCTGGACCACATTCTCGGCCCTGCGCAGGCGCCGATCACGCTGGTGGAATACGGCAGCTACGCGTGCCCGCACTGCCGGGCGGCCAATGAACGCATTACCGAAGTCCGCAACCAGCTGGGGGATCGCCTGCGCTACGTGTTCCGCCATCGGCCGCTGATCGGCAGCGACATCGCGCGGCCTGCGGCCGAATTGGCGGAGTCGGCCGCGAGCCATGCGCAGTTCTGGGACGCGCACGTGAGCTTGATGACGCGATCGCACACCTTGACCGAGGACGATTTGCGGGCGGTTGCGGACACGCTGGGCCTGACGCGAATGGATGCCGACAGGGCGCACGCAGTGGCCGAACGGGCACGAGAGCGCGTGGCGCGCGACATCGACAGCGCGCAGGCCAGCGGCGTGCGCTACACGCCGACGTTTTTCATCAATGGGCGCCGTTACGATGGGCCCTGGGACGAGAGTTCCTTTACCGATGCGATGCTGGGCTCGCTCGGGCATCGCGTTCGCACGGCCGCACTGAGCTTCGCGAGCTGGGCGCCGTCGGCCGGCATCCTGCTGTTGCTGGCCTCCATCCTGGCCATGGTCCTCACCAATTCCCGGCTGGGTGCCGATTTCGAAGCCTTCTGGCACACCGGATTCGGGTTTGCATTCGGCGAAACCGGCTTCCGGATGTCCTTGCTGCACTGGGTCAACGATGCGCTCCTGACGATTTTTTTTCTCGTCGTGGGACTCGAAATCAAACGCGAATTCACCGTCGGCCACCTGGCTAGCCGCCGCGCGGCCGCCTTGCCGATTGCGGCTGCAATCGGCGGCATGGCAGTGCCGGCGCTCATCTACCTGATGCTCATCCCGGCGGGTCCGTGGTCGCTTGGCTGGGGCGTGCCGATGGCGACCGACACCGCCTTCGCCGTGGCCCTGGTCGCGATGCTGGGCGCCCGCGTACCGGTAGAGCTGCGCATCTTTCTGACGGCGGCGGCCATCGTCGACGACATCGGTGCCATTCTCGTCGTGGCCATCTTCTATTCCGGCGATCTGCATGCCGGCTATCTCGCCGCCACCGGCGTACTGGTCCTGTTGAATCGAGCGGGAATCTATCGTGTCCTGCCCTACATGCTGACAGGGGTTGCACTGTGGGCCTGCGTGCAGGCCGGCGGCCTCCACGCCACGCTGGCCGGCGTCATCTTGGCTGCCTTCATCCCCACGCGTCCGCCGCCCGACTACACGACCCTCGCGATGCAGGCCGAAGCGATTCTGACGACCGAGGCCCAACACCGTGGCGAACAATTCCGTCACGGGCCGTCCGCCCCCGCGCTGGAGGCGCTGGATGCGATCCACGATCGCCTGGAATCCCCGGCGGGCCGCATGTTGCGCAATGCCGCGCCACGGTCCAGCTATCTGGTGCTGCCGATCTTTGCCCTGGCGAATGCCGGCGTCCCCATCAGCACGGACGTGTTCAGCCAGCACGGCATGCTCGTGTTCGCCATCGTGGCCGGCCTGTCCGTCGGCAAGCCGCTGGGCTTCATCCTGGCGTCCGCCCTGGCCGTTCGCATCGGACTCGCGCACAAGCCCGATGCGTATTCCTGGCGGCAGCTCGCGGGGGCCGGAACCTTGGCCGGCATCGGCTTCACCATGTCGCTCTTCATCGCCGGGCAGGCGTTCCCGCTTGCCGGCGATTTCGCCGTCGCCAAGATCGCGGTGTTCGCCGCCTCGGTGTTGTCGTCCGTGCTCGGCGTGGCGATGCTTTGGCGCACGCAGGCACGTCAAACAGCACAGGCGGCATAAACTGGCTTCCATCACATCCACCTCCGCAGCCGACATGCGCCCCAGCGACTTCAGCGATGAATTTCCGCTCGATCCCGGTCTGATCTATCTCAACCATGCAGCGGTGTCGCCCTGGCCGCGCCGTACGGCAGAAGCGGTGAAACGCTTTGCCGAGGAGAACCTGCACCAGGGCGGGCGCGATTATCCACGCTGGCTGGAGACGGAAACCCGCTTGCGTGAACAATGCCGGAGCCTGCTCAACGCCTCTTCCGCTGACGACATCGCGCTCCTGAAAAACACGTCCGAAGCACTGTCCGTCGTGGCACATGGCCTGACCTGGCAGGCGGGCGACAACGTGGTCATCAGCGATCAGGAATTCCCCTCCAACCGTATCGTCTGGCAGTCGCTGCAGGACCAAGGCGTGGAAACCCGCTGCGTCGACTTGTCGCGCGGTGCATCGCCCGAACAGGCGCTCGACGCGTGCATGGACGGGCGCACCCGCCTATTGGCGATCAGTTCGGTGCAGTACGCCAGCGGACTGCGGCTGGATCTGGCGCAGCTGGGCGCATACTGCCGCGCGCGCGGCGTGCTGTTCTGCATCGACGCCATCCAGAGCCTGGGCGCGCTGCCGCTGGATGTCCAGGCCTGCGGCGCGGATTTCGCCATGGCCGACGGCCACAAATGGCTGCTCGGGCCGGAAGGCTGCGCGGTGTTCTACGTCCGCGCCGAGGCCCGGGATCGGCTACGGCTCAGGCAGTACGGCTGGCACATGGTGGAACACCACCTGGATTTTTCCCGCCATGACTGGCAAGCCACGGCGAGCGCCCGCCGTTTCGAATGCGGCAGCCCCAACATGCTTGGCATTCATGCCCTGAGCGCGAGCCTTGCGCTGCTGGCCGAGGTGGGCATGGCGACAGTGGCGGCGCGCGTGCTTGAAAACAGCGCCTGGTTGATGGAGGCCTTGAGCGAACTGCCCGGCGTCGAGATTCTCACTCCGCGCCAGCCCGGACGTTATGTCGGGATCGTCAGCTTCCGCCATCGCCGCATCGATGCGGCAGACCTGCACCAGCACCTGCTTGCGCGAAATGTGATCTGCGCCCACCGCGGCGGCGGCGTGCGCTTTTCGCCGCACTTCTACACCACCGAGGCGCAATTGGCGGCTGCGGTCGCCGCAGTGGCAGAGGCTATTTCCTGCCAGGGCTAACACGTTCTAGACGGGTTGCAGGCAATGGACGCTGAATAGCGCGTCGTCGTCCTGCCATACGCGCAGGCTGGCCATTCCAGCTTGCGCTGCCAGCGCCTGGAATTCCTCGACGCTGAACTTGTAGGAGTTCTCGGTATGGATGCTTTCTCCGGCCTGGAATTCGAAGCAGCAGCCGTCGATCCGGACGCGCTGCGGTGCGGTGGCGACCAGATGCATCTCGATCCTGCCCAGTTGCGCGTTGTAGAAGGCTTCATGGCGGAAGGCCGCGAGGTCGAAATCGGCATCCAGCTCACGGTTGATCCGCGTCAGCAGGTTCAGGTTGAACTGCGCGGTGACGCCCTCGCTGTCGTTGTAGGCGGCATGCAGGCGCGACGGAGCTTTCTTGAGATCGACGCCGATCAGCAGCCGGCCTTCGGGGCCGATGATGTTGGCGATGCGCCGCAGCAGATCGCGGGCCTGGCCGGGATCGAAATTGCCGATGCTGGAACCGGGGAAAAAGGCTGACCGCCGCTTCGCGGCGACGACACCGGGAAGCGCGAGCGGCTTTGAATAATCGGTACAGATCGCATGTACCTCCAGTTCCGGATGGTCCCCGGCGATGGCCCCTGCGGACAATCGGAGCGGCTCACGCGAAATGTCGATCGGCGCATAGGTCTGGGGCTGCAGCGCATCGAGCAGCACGCGTATCTTGGTGTCGCTGCCGCTGCCGAGCTCGAACAGCAGGCCGTCGTTGCCCAACATGTCGGCCATGTCTTCGCCATGCCGCTGCAGCAGATCGATTTCGGTGCGCGTCGGGTAGTATTCCGGCAGCCGGGTGATAGCGTCGAACAGTTGCGATCCGCGTTCATCGTAGAAGAATTTGGGCGACAGCTGCCGGGGGGTCTGGCGCAGTCCGGCAATGACGTCCGAATGGAAATCCTCCGGCTCGGGATGCAGATCATGGAAGTGAAAATTCGGAAGCGCCGTTTCCATCATGCGTCCTCCGCCAGCCGGATTCCCTGGAACTGCCAGCGATCATGAGGATAGAAGAAGTTGCGGTAGCTGGCGCGGACATGGTCGGCAGCGGTGACACAGGCGCCGCCGCGCAACACCGTCTGGTTGCACATGAACTTTCCGTTGTATTCGCCAAGCGCACCGTCGGCCAGGCGAAAGCCCGGATAGGCCTGATAAGGCGAGGCGGTATGCTCCCACACGTCGCCGTACATCTGCAGCAGCCCCTCCCCGGGCAGCGCGGGTGCCGGATGCAGCCTGCCGCTGTCGCGCAGGTTGCCGCCAACGGCCACTCCGCGCGCCGCGATTTCCCATTCGGCTTCCGTGGGCAGCCGTTTGCCTGCCCAGGCAGCGTACGCGTCCGCTTCGTAGTAGCTGACATGACAGACCGGTTCCTCCAGGTTCAGCGGGCGCATCCCGCCGAGCGTGAAGTGCCGCTCTGTCCCGTCTTGCGATTCCCAGTACAGCGGGCTCGACCAATGCAGGCGCCTTGACGTCGCCCAGCCGTCGGAGAGCCAGAATGCGGGATTGTCATAGCCGCCGTCCTGCATGAATGCGAGGAACTCGCCGTTGGTCACCGGGCGCGAAGCCAGGCGGAACGCGTTCAGATAGACCCGGTGGCGGGGCTTTTCGTTGTCGTAGGCGAAGCCGCTACCCTGATGGCCGATCTCGTGGATGCCTCCTGGAAGCGCGATCCAGTGCAGGGGCGGCGCAGTGGCAGATGAGGTTTCGGGCAGGTCGTCGCGGTAGGCGGGACGCAACGGATTGGCGCTGAAGTTGAGCTTGATATCGGTCAACAGCAATTCCTGATGCTGCTGTTCGTGGTTGAGGCCGATCTCCAGCCGCTGCTGCAGGGCCGGCCATACGTCGTCGCCGGCACGCTGCAGCAGGGTCAGCATGTGTTCGTCCACATGCGCCCGGTAACGGAGGATGTCGTCGACGTCCGGACGCGACAGAAATCCGCGTTCCTGGCGGGGATGGAATTTTCCGATCTGCTCATAATAGGAATTGAACAGATAGCCGAATACGGGATGGAATTCCGCGTAGCCCGAAAGATAGGCCTTCAGCAGGAAGGTCTCGAAGAACCAACTCACATGTGCCAGATGCCATTTGGCCGGACTGGCCTCGGGGGCGGTCTGGATCACATGGTCTTCGCGCGTCAACGGTGCGCATAGCGCTTCGCTTTGCTGTCGCACGTTCAGATAGGCGTTCGTCCAAACGCTGCGCTGTTCATCCGGCGATGCCGGCATTGAGTCGGGAATGACCATGGTTCCTTGGTTTGCCTGCTTGAATGTCAGAACATCGCGTGGTCTTTGTCCCGTGCCGGGCCTGTCTGGATGGCCCTCCGGTGCACACACTGCGACGCATAGTCTACTAGGATCATAGTTGGCCACTTGCGCTTGTAAAGTTCGAGGGGAAATCATGGACATACAGACCGCCTCCCATACGGAACCCTGGCCCAGCCTGCCGCTTGAGGCCTGGCGCGACACCTATGCAACCTTGCACCTGTGGACCCAGATCGTCGGCAAGATCCGGCTGGTGCAAAGCCCCTGGGTCAACCATGCCTGGCATGTCACGCTGGTTGTGACGGCGCGCGGCCTCACCACCACCTCCATCCCGTATGGCACCCGGACGTTCCAGATCGATTTCGACTTCATCGCGCATCGATTGACGATACAGTCGAGCGATGGCGGAATGGCGTCCTTCTCGCTCCAGGCGCAATCAGTGGCCACGTTCTATGCGCGCCTGATGGCCGAACTGGATGCACTCCAGCTGCATGTGGAACTTCACCTTCTTCCTTGCGAAGTCGCCGACCCCCAACCCTTCGATCAGGACGAAACGCACTGTGCCTACGATCCGGAGTTTGCCGCCCGGTTCTGGCAGGTCCTGGTTCAGGCGGACCGGGTATTCAAGCAGTTCCGCGCGCGCTTCATGGGCAAGTGCAGTCCGGTGCATTTTTTCTGGGGGGCGCCAGACCTGGCCGTGACGCGTTTTTCCGGGCGACCGGCCCCACGGCATCCCGGCGGCATTGCGAATCTGCCGGACTGGGTGACCCGGGAAGCATATTCGCACGAAGTCAGCAGTGGTGGATTCTGGCCCGGCGGCGGCCCGATTCCCTATGCGGCGTTCTATTCCTATGCCTACCCGGAACCTGCAGGCTACGCCAAGGCGAAGGTCGAGCCCGCTGCCGCCTTCTACAGCACCGAGCTTCGCGAATTCATCCTGCCCTACGATGCCGTGCGACAGGCGGCGGCACCGGACGACGCACTGCTCGCCTTTCTGCAAACGACGTATGACGCTGCGGCCGACCTGGGCGCCTGGGATCGCGCATCGCTCGAACGGGATGGCGATTCGATCGGCCCAGCCTGATAATGTCCAACCGAACAGCTCGCAAGGCCCGGTCGATTTCGCGCGTCACCCGAATAGCCTTGCGCTTCATCCACATTCATTCCGGATCGATCTGTCATGCCATCGCTTACCCTCGTCATCGGCAACAAGAACTACTCGTCCTGGTCGCTACGGCCCTGGCTGCTGCTGCGCCAGGCAGGCATTCCCTTCGAGGAAGTGCGCATCCCGCTGTACGCACCCGGATCCACTGAAGAACTGGCGGCATGGTCGCCTTCGGGCAAGGTGCCGGCGCTGCATGACGGCGACCTCCGGGTGTGGGATTCGCTGGCGATCTGCGAATACCTCAACGAACGTTTTCCGGACAAGCAGTTGTGGCCGGTCGACGCAGCGGCGCGGGCGGTGGCGCGCGCGGTGAGCGCGGAGATGCACGCGGGCTTTTCCGCGCTGCGCGAGCACATGTCGATGAACATCCGGGCACGGCGCCCGGGCCAGGGACGCACGCCGGAATGCCTGGCGGATGTCGCGCGCATCCTGGCGATCTGGACAGAGTGTCGCGCGCGCTTCGGCGCTGGCGGCGATTTCCTGTTCGGGCGTTTCGGCATTGCGGATGCGATGTATGCGCCGGTGGTGCTGCGCTTCCAGACCTATGGCGTGGCGCTGGAAGGCGCGGCGCGCGACTATGCGGCGGCAGTGCTGGCGCTGCCGGCGTTGCAGGAATGGGTGGCAGACGGCGTGGCGGAGACCGAACGCATCGCAGCATTCGAACGCGACGAATGAGGCAATGGGACGCCGGGACCACTATCACGTCTATGTGATCGAATTGTCGAACGATGTGCTTTACGAAGGCCGGTTCAAGAAAGCCAACCCCGGTTATGCCATGGGCAAGCCCTGTCTCTATGTCGGGATGACGGGGCTGGATCCCGACGTGCGATTCGACAAGCACAAGGCCGGCATCCAGTTCAACCGATTCGTCAAGGAATACGGCCTGCGCCTGCTGCCTGAGCTTTATGAGCTCTACGGCCTGCTGTCGTATGAAGACGCCCGCACCCTGGAGGTTGAACTGGCGATCGATTTCCGCGAAGCCGGATATGGGGTGTGGCAGGCGTGATCCGGATGCTGCACGAGCGCCACGGTCACGCCTTGTCGGGAACGAACGTCAGCACCGCACCATTGTTGCAGTAGCGTAGGCCGGTGGGCTTCGGCCCGTCCTTGAAGACGTGGCCATGGTGGCCGCCGCAGCGTGCGCAGTGGTATTCGGTGCGCGGCAGCAGCAGTTTCAGGTCGGTCTTGGTTTCCACGTGTCCCGGAAGCACATCGTAGAAGCTGGGCCAGCCGGTGCCGCTGTCGTATTTGAACCGGGAGGGGAAGAGCGGCAGTCGGCAGGCCGCGCACACATACAGGCCGCTGCGCGTTTCATGGTCGAGCGGACTGCTGAAGGGCCGCTCGGTCCCCTCCTCGCGCAGGATGTCGAACTGTTCCGGCGTAAGCCGCTTCTTCCACTCGGCGTTACTGAGAACCAGCCGGTCGATGCGTTCCGCCGCCCAGGCCGGCCCGGGTAGCGCGAGCTGCATGAGCACCGGCACGCTGGCCGTCAGTTTGATGAATGTTCGTCTGTCCATGATGGTTCACCTCGTCCGAACCGGTTCGCTCCAACCTATCTGTCCACATACCAGGCCGGGAACTGTTGTCGCAGCGCGGCAATCTTCGGCAAGTCGTTGATGACGATATACGGCTGGTTGGGATGGCGGTCCAGATAGTTCTGATGGTAGGCCTCCGCATCGTAGAACCCCTTCAGCGGCACGACCTGGGTGACGATGGGGCGCCTGAACACGCCCGCTGCCTGGAGCTGGGCGATGTAGCCGTCGGCCACGCGCTTCTGGTCGGCGTTGGCATAGAAGATCGCCGAACGGTATTGCGTGCCGGTATCCGGCCCCTGCCGGTTCAGTTCCGTCGGATCATGCGCGACGGAAAAGAACACCTTCAGGAGCTGCCCGTAGCTGATGCGCGCCGGGTCGTAGAAAATATGCACCGATTCGGCGTGGCCGGTCCGGCCGCTGCTCACCTGGCCATACGTGGCCGTATCCGCGTTGCCGCCGGCGTAGCCCGACACCACCCGGGTGACGCCCTTGACATGCTCGAACACACCCTCCATTCCCCAGAAGCATCCGCCGGCCAGCACAGCCGTCTGCATGCCGCTCACGCCGGCGAGCGGGGTGTCGACGGCCGGATCGGGCAAAGGCGTGGCGGGCGACGCGTACGAGCACCCTGCCAGCGCAATGCCCAGGATGGATGCGATGACTGCAACAACAAGACGGTTCACGATGCACCTCCTTTGCCTCGGTTCGGAAGGCCTGACGGGTTTGGGTGTCCGGGCGACGCGCATACGCGTCCGGTCGATCCGGCGCTGCGCTGCTTCATCCTATACTTGACCATGATCCTTGGGGATAGTCTTTCTTCGACTCCACATCCAGGCACATGGTTTCCTCGGCCATTCCGCGCAGGCAGGCTTCGGTACGCACAAATACTGGTTGATCCGGCCCCACGGCCCGCTAGTATTCAGGCCGTTACCCGAGAACTTTCCGCAACCTTGCTACCCCAATGGGCACCTCTGCCCGGATTGTCTGTCATGCGTCAAAACAAGAATGCCCTGATGTCCCGCCTTGCCGCAGCATTGGGAATGAATTCGGGCACCCTGCCCGCGCTTGCCGATATCGATAGCTCCGTCTTCGCCGGTTTCAGGCAGGTGCTCCAGAAGGGCCTGCTGATCTTCGCGCTCATCATCACGATCCTGTTTGCCATGATGTTCTACCAATACCAGCGCTCGGCCGAGGCTGTTCACTCGGTGGAGCACACGCGCCAGGTCATCGCCTACATCAACGCGCTGCGCACCTACCTGCTCAACCTGGACAATGCGGTCCGCCAGTATGCCGATTCGCAGAACCGCACCGATCTCGATCCCAGCCTGATCTGCCGCCCATCATCGTGCCCCAGTGCCGAACAACTGATTGCCTTGATCGGCAACGACGGTCCCCAGGCAGCTCGCCTGGCCCCCTTGCCGGCCTTGCAGGCGGCCCTGGAAACCGGATTCAGCGCGCTGCAACAAGGCACGACAGGAGGCGCTGCCCTGCCGCCCGGACAGGAACTGGGCGGATTCGACAAATCCGCCATCGAACAAATCCATCGCATTCTGATCGAAGCCGAGCGGGAAGAGCTGAATCAGCTGGAAACGCGCGAAGCGGCACGCGTCCATGGCGAAAGCCTGTCGTCGGCACTGCTGGGAATCGCCGGATTATGGACAGGCCTGGCCTTGTTCGGGTTGTACCGGGAAACCGTTCGTCTGATCCGGGCAGGTATCCATGCCGAGCAGACGATCCGGCAACTCAGCCTGCGCGACCCGTTGACGGGGCTTGCCAACCGGCGTTTCCTGCAGGAAAACACGCGACACATGATCGCCGGCGCGCGCCGCGCGCGGACGCAGATGGCGGTGTTGGCTGTCGATCTGGACAATTTCAAGGCCGTCAACGATCAGCACGGGCATGCGGCGGGCGACACGGTGCTCGTGACAGCGGCCCAGCGGATGAAGCAGTTGCTCCGCGAAGCGGACGTGATCGCCCGCTTTGGCGGAGACGAATTCGTGATCGTGCTGGTCCAGGTCGACGATACGGAGGCCGCACGCGAGGTGGCACGCCGCGTGGTGGATTCCCTGCGGCAGCCTATCCCGCTGGCGGATGGGGCCAGCGCCCACATCGGCGCCTCCGTGGGTATCGCCATGTGCTGCGAGGACGGCGACACGCTGGATGCCCTGCTGAAGAAAGCCGACGCGGCACTTTACGCCGCGAAACGTGACGGCAAGGGCACGTTCCGCCAGGCCGACGCCCAGCCTGCATAAAACCGTGCGGCAGCCATCAGGCCGCCTGGGTCCCCCATACCCTAGCAGCGCATGCTCAGCCAGCGTCTGGACTTCACGTCCACGTAGCCGATCGTCGCCTTCTTGAAGTTGAGGTCGACGAACAGCTCGCAGCGCCATTCACCGTTGCGCCAGCACATCGCCACGCTGCTGTCATTCGAGTACATCAGGTGGAACACGCCGTCGAACGCAGGATAGCTGTTGCGGAACTCCATCAGCTTGAGCAGACGCCGCACCACGGGTGACTTCACGGCCTCGTCGACCTCGGCCGCGCTGTAGCGGTGGCGGTTGATGTCGCGCTGCTCGCCAGTGGCTTCCAGTAGTTCCTGGTCGTTGCTGCCGGCGAGCAGGCCGACGTAATAGACCTGCGGTATGCCCGGCGCGAAAAACTGGATCGCGCGCGCGGCGATGTAGGCGTCGTCGTTGCGCTTGAGCGCGTCGTAGTAAGTGCAGGTGAGCTGGTAGATCGCGCCAACGCTGTGCACGTTGGCGGCGGAACGGCGCAGGATGGGATCGGCCGAACGCTGGCTGACGTTGTTGATCACCGCCTGGATCTCGGTCTTGGGCAGCACGCCCTCGACATCCGGGATGCAGATGCCGTCATGCGTGTCGAGCACGGTGAGCTGATTACGCGGACACATGCGCAACCACTGCTTGAGATAGACGCTGTTGGCGTCAAACAGCGAATACAGCAGCAGCGGCGCCAGCGCGAAGCCGTAGGGATGCATGCCGTGCAACGCGATGGCGTACTGGAAACTGGCATGGTCGTGCACCTCGGGCAGGGTCTCCGCGCCATGTTCACGCGCCACGCCGTCGATCCACTTGAGGATATCGTAGACATCCGGCTCGACCAGGAAGCAACTGGTGCCGATCTTCTTCGTGGTGTAGCCGAACGCGTCGAGGCGGAACAGCTTCACACCGCGCGCAGTGAGGAATTTGATGGCGTCCTCCATCAGCGCGTAAGTCTTGGGCGAGTTGTAGTTGAGGTCGATCTGGTGTTCGGTAAAGGTACACCAGACGCGCCCACTCGTGCCATCGGCGAAGCTCACATCGCGGAACGGTTCTTTTTCCTTGCGGATGTGGATGCGCGCCAAGTCGTCCTGCGAGATCGACCCGAGCTGGTCGACGTGCACGAACAGGTCGGCGTACTCCGAATCGTAGCCCTTGGCGACGAAGTCCTTGAATTCCTCGGATTCGTCGGAGATGTGATTCAGGGTCAGGTCGAGGCAGAGATCGAAGCGCGCAGAGATCTTTTCGATGTCGGCCCAGGTACCGTACTTCGGGTCGATTTCCTTGTGCGTCAGCGGCGAAAATCCGCCGTCGGCGTTCGACGGATACGGCGGCAGGATATGGACACCGCCGATGGCCTTCGAGAAGTGCCGGTCGATGAGGATAGACAGTTCGGCCAGGTTGGCGCCCATCCGGTCGGGATAAGCGATCAGCTGGACCTGGTTGCGCAGGGTCATGGGAGGATCCTCGGGTGAAGTGCTTGCGCAGGCACGGGGGCGAACAGGAAATGCGGACGAACCGAGCGTCAGGCCGCCGCGCGGTTGTCGGCGGACTGCAGGCGGAGCTGTTCGAACAATGCCAGCACATGGCCGGTCCAGTGCCCGATGTCATAACGATCCATGAGTGTGTCCATGCGCTGCATGCGTGCGCGCTGTTCCTCACGCGGCATGTCCAGCGCGCGGTCGATGGCAGCGTCCATCTGGACGAGACTGTAGGGATTGACCAGCACCGCGTCCTGCAGCTCGACCGCCGCACCGGCGAATTCCGACAGCACCAGCACGCCGCTTTCGTTGACGTGGGCGGCGATGAATTCCTTGGCGACCAGGTTGAGGCCGTCGCGCAGCGGCGTGATCCAGCAGATGTCAGCGGCGCGGTAGTAGCACAGCGTGTCGGCGAACGGCATCGGCGTGGTCGACAGCAGGATGGGCTGCCACGACAGGGTGCCGATGTGCCCGTTGATGCGGCCGACCAGCTGCTCGATCGACTGCTGCGCCTTCTTGTAGGCGCGCATGCCGTCGGCCGCGGCCACGGCGGTGACCAGCAGCTTGACCTTGCCGTGCAGCTCGGGGCGCCGTTGCAGCAGCCGTTCGTAGGCCATCAGCATTTCGCGCGTGCCCTTGGCGTAGTCGACGCGGCCGATCGAGACGATGATCTTCTCCTGCGGAATGTCGCGGCGGATCTGCGCGACCTGCGCCAGCTTGTCGTCCTGCTGTACCGTCTTGCGGATCAGCTCGGCGTGGGTGCCGATGGGAAAGGCGTCGATCCGGATCTGTCGGCCGCCGCACCGGATCGACACCGGCGTCACCGGTTCGGACAGTGCCGTGCCAGTGGCACGCAATTCATCGGATACCTCGCGTTCAACCACCTCGTCCACCGGACGCAGCGACTGCACGGTGGCGACGAAATTGCATGCGTAGCGCGGAATGTGAAAGCCCACCAGATCGCAGGCCAGCAGGCTGTCGATGATCTCGTCGCGCCACGGCAGGATGTTGAAGACATCCGCCGGCGGAAACGGCGTGTGATGGAAGAAGGCGATGCGCACATCGGGACGCATCTCGCGCACGAACGTCGGCACCAGCCACAGGTTGTAGTCGTGCACCCAGACCACGGCCCCGGGCGCGGCTTCCTCGCAGGCCGCTTCGGCGAACAGGCGGTTGACTTCGCGGAAGGTGGCCCAGTCGCAATTTTCAGTGGAGTACAACGAGGGGAAACTGTTGAGAATCGGCCACAGCGCCTCCTTCGAGGTGACATGGTAGAACTGGCTGATCTGTTCGCTGGTCAGGGGCAGGCGCACCACTTCGTAGCTGCCATAACCGTCTTCCACGGTGATGCGGCGTTCGAATTTCGGCGGCTTGCCGGCCGGCGCCTTTTTCCAGGCGATCCAGCTCGCGCGCTCGGTCTGTCCGATGAAGCCCTTGAGCGCGGGCACGATGCCGTTGGGGCTGGCATTTTCCCGGAGTACGGTCTTGCCGCCGACGACATGCTCTTCATAGGGTTGCCTGTGATAGACGATGACCAGTGATGAAGCCATGTGAATCCTCCGTTCGGTGAAAGCGTTGCAGCGCGTCGAGCACGCCGGCCGCGCCCGGATGCGGGCTGCGGTACACGTTGCCATGCTGCTGGATGGCCGCGTCGAGCGCGGCTTCGCGGTTGCCGACGGCGACGCCGGCCAGCCCGGTGTCGAACATCGACAGGTCGTTGAGCGTGTCGCCGGCCACCAGCGTGCGATGCGCAGGCAGGTTCAGCGCCTGCAGGGTGCGCAGCAGGGTGGGCCCTTTCTGCACGCCGCGCGGCAGCACGTCGAAATACAGGTTGTCCGAAATCAGGACATCGAAGCCCAGCTGCTGCACGTCGTGCCGGGCGGCCGTCGCATAGGCATGATCCCTGAAGTAATAGGAGCGGCGACGTCCCCCGACGATCGGCTGCTCGCTCAGCCCCGGATGCTGTTGCATGGTCGCGCCGATGCGTGCGTGCGCATCGGCCGGCCAACTGGCATCCAGCCACTGCTCCAGGTGCGGCAGCGGCTCGTACGCGGGGCCGCAGGCGACGCTGGTGCCGACGTCGCCGACCAGGTGGTCGGGCTGTACCGGCAGTTCGTCGGCCAGCCCGCGCATGAACTCGATGCCGCGACCGCTGACGAAAATCAGCACGATCTCGTCGCGGCGTTGCGCAATCCAGTCATACAGCGTGTCGCGCTGTGCGACGCTGCCGCCGAGAAAAGTGCCGTCTAGGTCGGTGGCGAGGACGGTCCGTGGCGCACCGCTGGCCGCCTTACGCATAGCTGAGGCCCCAGGGCTGCGTGACAGGCCGCGTCGTTTCGCTGCCGCCGCGTCCGGTCCCAGGCTTGAGGCTGCGTGGGCGAGGCATGCGCGCCACAGGAGCTACCACGCTTCGCGCGTTGTCGTGCAATAGACGCTGCAAGGCCTGTTCGACCGGAACGCGCTGCTGCAACACGTCGCGCACGGCGGCCGCCACGTTCAGACGCAGGCCGAATTCGCGTTCGAGGATCTGCACCGACATCACGCTGACGGCGCCTTCGGCCAATTCGCCTGCGGCGTCGAAAGCTGAGCCCCCCGGCCGTCCAAGCTGCATTCCCAGGCGCGTGTTGCGCGATTGTTCGGATCCGGCGGTGAGAAACAGGTCGCCCACGCCGCTGCATCCCAACAGGGTCTCGACGCGGCCCCCCATGGCCAGGGTGAGGCGGCGCATGTCGTCGAGCCCGCGGGTGACGATCCCGGCACGCGCGTTTTCGCCCATGCCCTGCGCCGTCGCCATGCCACAGGCGATGGCAATCATGTTCTTCAGGGCCCCGCCCACCTGGGCTCCGATGACGTCCGGAGTCAGTTCCAGCGTAACGCCGGCCCGAGCGAGCTGCTGCATCAGACTGCCCGTGACACGCTGCGCATCCCGGTATTGCGCATGATTACGCGCCAGTGCCGGCATGGCCAGGGTCAACAAGGTGGATTTGCCGCTCGCCACCTCGTCGGCAAAACTCGGTCCGCCAATCGATCCGGTCAGCATGACCTTGCCCAGTTCCTCGTCAAGCACGCGGGTCATCAGCGCTCCACTCCCTTGCTCGATCCCCTTGCTGGCGGTCAGCACCACCGTGCCGGGCGTCATCAGCCCTGCGGCTTTGCGCGCGGTATCCCGCGTCGCGGCCGACGGCACGGCCAGGATGACCAGTTGCGCGCCATGCAAGGCATGCGCCAGATCGTGGGTTGCCCCCAGGCCGGACGGCAGATCGATCTCCGGCAAACAGTGTGGATGGTGGTTCCGGTTGTGGATCGCCTCGGCGACTTCCGGGCGCCTCGCCCACAGCCAGGTGGGGATGCCACCGCGCTGCAAGGCACTGGCCAGGGCAGTGCCCCAGGCACCGGCGCCCAGTACGGCCGCGCAAGTCAGGGGCGGATGCCGGGGGGGCTCCGAGGCAAGTGGGATGGGGTCGAAACCTTGGAACATGTCAGGCATGAAGTCTCCAAAATCGGGGCGGCGGTGAGGCACGCTCGTTGGAAGAAAGGCCAACGTAGGGTTGGCACGCTCGGTGAACTGCACAAATTTGCGCAGCCCGGACGTCCGGGTATCGGCGGGGATACCGTGAACGTGGAGTGATGTCTCCTCCAGGAAGACATCAACGCCGGGTATGTCGGAGGAAATTACAGTCGCAGGAAACGGCCGAGCTATTTTTGTTTATTAATCAGCGGGTTTGCCGGGAAATCCGCCGTAACACGTGTGCAATATCATTTTGCACAAAATAATTTTAATGAAAATTCCCAGCCAAGTAAATCCCGAGGCCCGGCTATCCCCGGAGATTGGCGGCGTGCAACTGCTGAATGTCTGACCGACCGGAAGCGCGGCCGGGACGGAGAGCGGCCTACTTCGTCAGCGCCATGAACAGCTGCGGAAGCCGTTCCGGCAGCCGCTCGATGCGGTCGATGACGGTGAACTGGCGGCCGAAGATGTCGCCGACGTAGTTGTCGGCCCCCGGCCTCAAGTTAGCGTCGAGGCTGATGCAGTAGGGAAAGATGCCCTGCTGGTCGAGTTCCTTGACGGCCTGGCGGGCGTCCTCGATCAGCAGGCGCTCGTCGTGGGCGTCGACGTCGGACGGCTTGCCGTCGGTGAGGATGAGCATGAGCTTCTTGTCGGCCGGACGCGCGGCCAGGTAGTGCGCGGCATGGCGCATGGCCGCGCCCATGCGGGTCGAATAGCCCGCCTCCATCGCAGCCAGACGTGCCTTGACGTCGTCGTTCCAGCGTTCGCCATAGCCCTTGATGTGCAGGTAGCGTACGTCGTGGCGGGTGTTGGAATGGAAGCCGGCGATGGCGAACGGGTCGCCCAGTTTCTCGATCGCCCAGGCCAGCAGCGAGACGGCTTCCTGGGAAAGTTCCAGGATGGTCTGCTCGCTGCCGGTCGCCTTGTCGTTGAGTGATTCCGACAGGTCGAGCAGCAGCATGACGGCGATGTCGCGGCCGTCGGTGCGATGGCTCATGTTGATGCGCGGGTCGGGTGTGGCGCCGCCCTTGAAGTCGATCAGCGAGCGGATGGCGACGTCGAGGTCGAGCTCGCTGCCTTCTTCCTGATAGCGGATGCGCACCTTGTCCTGCGGCTTCAGGAGGTCGAGCATCTTCTTCAGCCGCTTGGCGAGCGCGCCGTGCTTGGCGAGCAGGCGGTCGATGTCGGCGGGGTTGCCATGGGGATGCAGCGCCTCGTACACGCTCGCCCAGTCCGGACGGTAGGTCTGGCCGCCGTAGTCCCACTCCGGATAGTGGCGCGGCGGCAGGCCGCGGATTTCTTCGCCCGGCTCGATCTTGCGCGGCTCGTCGAAGGCCTCTTCCTCGTCGCCCGCCTCGATGAATTTCCACAGCTGGCGGTTGTCGTCGCGGTAGTCGACCACGGTGTCGTCGAAATGCACCCTGGCGAACTGGTCGCTCTGGCGGCGGGTCTTGGCGACGTAGGCGAGCGCCAGCGCGG
Source organism: Thiobacillus sp. SCN 63-57 (assembly GCF_001725555.1). Lineage (NCBI taxonomy): Bacteria > Pseudomonadati > Pseudomonadota > Betaproteobacteria > Nitrosomonadales > Thiobacillaceae > Thiobacillus > Thiobacillus sp. SCN 63-57. Next base: position 19,578 of record NZ_MEGP01000004.1, read on the forward strand.
CGATTTCACGCGTTGAGGATTCGCCCTGCGCCATGATCGTGTGGAAGCGCGCGGCGTAGTCGTTGAGGTCGGCGCCGGTGTAGCCGTGGTCCGGGTCGAGCAGTGCGCGCGACAGCATCGCCATGCGGTGGCGCAGGCAGGAGGTGGTTTCCGGATCACAGGCGGCCTCCAGGGGCTTCGGATGCAGCGCGAGGAACAGGCGGCGCAGGCCAGGATATTCGCGGATCAGCAGCGTCTCGATGCGACAGTCCTCGAAGAACTCGACCGCCATGCGCTGGAACGGGCTCCAGTTGTCGGCCACCTGCGCCTCCGACCAGCGGCGATGGCCGACCATGTGGGCGAGCGTGGCACGGTAGCGATCGAGCCCCGAAATGTCTCCCGCATCGTCGTACACGTCCGGCAGGCGGATGCCGAGCTTGTCGTAATACGGCACCGGCTTGCGGATTTCGTCGAACGCGGTCGAGTACGGCACGAGGTGATCGCTGTCCTGCCACAGGCCGCGCAGATAGAGGTCGAGCTTGCGCTCGACGTCGACCAGCAAGGTCCCGTGACGCTCGCGCTGCAGTACGGCGCGCGCGTCAGCCGACTGCAGGCTGAAGTAGTCCTGCTGCCGCTCGGGATGGGTGCGGTAGTTACGGATGCCGTATTCGACCCAGTTCCTGAGGCCGGCCAGCGTCAGTTGGTTGAGCAGGGCCGGCGCCTGCGCGAAGAACGCCGGCAGTCCGGGGCTGGGGAAGGTGGTGTGATGGCCGTGGATGGAGCCGGTGGTGCGCGCCTTCAGGTCCAGCGTGATGTCCAGGTAGTGCTGCAGTTGCTCTGGCGACTGCAGGCGCCGCGCCACCGGCGCCAGCGTCTGCAAAAACGGCGTGATGGCCTTGCCGTTGGGCGATTTCTGCAGGCGCTGGACCAGCGCCATCACCGCGGGCAGCGCGGATTCGCCGATGGCTTTTGCGGCGGACGGCCATTCCTCCATGAACGCCAGCATCGGCTCGACGCCGCGGCCCAGCTTGCCGATGAGGCGTGCGGCCTCGAGGTAGGCACCGATGCCTTCGCGCGTCAGCACCGCCAGCGCTTCGGCCATGACGTCGTCGAACACCTCCTCCACCTGCGGGAAGCGGGTGTCGAGCTGCTTCCAGTAGGCAGCCATCAACGGGTGCTGGTATGCGGTCGTGTGGGGCACGTTCAGGGCTTACACAAACGTTGCGTCGATCGCGTGGTCGAGCGTTTCGCGGATGTCGGCGTCGTCGGTGATCGGGCGCACGAGCGCCATGCGGCAGGCGTCCGTCGGTTCTACGCCGTCCTTGATCAAGGTCGCCGCGTAGACCAGCAGGCGCGTCGAGATGCCCTCGTCGAGGCCGTGCCCCTTGAGGCTGCGTGCGACGCCGCCGATCTTCACCAGCTTCGCGGCGACCGCTTCGTCCGTGCCGGTTTCCTTCGCCACGATCTGCGCTTCCAGCGCGGCATCGGGGTAGTCGAAGTCGAAGGCGGTGAAGCGCTGCTTGGTCGACTGCTTCAGGTCCTTCATCAGCGTCTGGTAGCCGGGATTGTAGGAGATCACCAGCTGGAAGTCGGGGTGCGCGTGGATCAGCTCGCCCTTCTTGTCGAGCGGCAGAGTGCGGCGGTGGTCGGTGAGCGGGTGGATCACCACGGTGGTGTCCTGGCGCGCCTCGACGATTTCGTCGAGGTAGCAGATCGCGCCGATGCGTGCGGCGGTCGTGAGCGGGCCGTCGAGCCAGCGGGTACCGTTGGCTTCGAGCAGGTAGCGCCCCACGAGGTCGCTCGCGGTCATGTCCTCGTTGCAGGCCACCGTGATCAGCGGCTTGCCGAGCTTCCACGCCATGTATTCGACGAAGCGCGACTTGCCGCAGCCGGTCGGGCCCTTCACCATCACCGGCAGGCGGTTGCGGTAGGCGGCCTCGTACAGCGCGACCTCGTTCTTCTGCTGCTGGTAGAACGGTTCCTGTTCAACCTTGTACTGGTCTTTATTTGTCATCTTCATTCCTCGCTGCGGAAGAAAAAACGCCCCCGGGATGCCGGGGGCGTGTAGCGCGGGGACGGTTATCGACGGCTAGGAGATCGCTTCAAACCCTTCCCGCTTGGGGATGCGTTTCCATCCCTGCTTGCTTATTTGTGCACGCCCAGCTTTTCGCGCCAGCCCGGATACAGCTTGTCGGCGTCGTTCGGGAAGGACTCGAAGGCGCGGGCGAATTCCTTGTGCTCTTTGGCGAACTCGATCGGATCGGCACCCGACTTCCAGCACTCGTACGACTGGCGCAGGGAGATCGCGCCGGCCGCCGGGCTGTCGATGTGGCCGTAGGAGCCGCCGCCGGAGGTGTTGATGACGTTGCCGTGACCCAGGTTCTCGAAGAAGCCGGGCAGGCGCAGCGCGTTCATGCCGCCGGAGATGATCGGTGTGGTGGGCTTCATGCCGTACCACTTCTGGAAGTAGACCGGGCCCTGGCACTCGTCGCGCTCGATCATGTAGGCGATGCCCTTGTCGGTGGCGTCGCCTTCCATCTTGCCGTAGCCCATGGTGCCGACGTGGATGCCCGACGCCCCCTGCAGACGCGAGATCTTGGCCAGCACGAACGCGGTGTAGCCACGCTTGGCGGACGGCGAGGTGATCATGCCGTGGCCGGCGCGGTGGTAGTGCAGGTACTGGTTGGGGTACTGACGGCGGGCCGTGGTGATCATGCCGGGGCCGCCCACGAAACCGTCGACCAGGAAGGCCAGCTTGTCGGCGTCGGGACCGAAGGTTTCCAGCGCGAAGTCGGCGCGGGCGCACATTTCGTAGTGGTCGTCAGCGGTGATGTTCATGGAGAACAGCTTGGCCTGGCCGGTTTCGTCCTGCGCGCGCTTCATCGCGTCATAGACGAGGGGGATAGTCTTCTTCAGCGGCGAGAACACCTGGTTGCCCTGGGGTTCGTCGTTCTTGATGAAGTCGCCGCCCAGCCAGAACTGGTAGGCCGCGTTGGCGAATGGCTCGGGACGCAGGCCCAGCTTCGGCTTGATGATGGTGCCGGCGATGTAGCCGCCGTTCTGGATCGGACGACCCAGGATGCGCCACAGGTCGGAGATATCCTTGGAGGGACCGTCGAACAGCTGGATCGCGCGCTCGGGGAAATAGATGTCGATCATCTTGGCGTGCTCGATGTCGCCCATGCCCTGGTTGTTGCCGATGGCCAGCGTCAGGAAGGAGACGATCATCATGCGGCCGTCGGTGACGTTGCGGTCGAACAGGTCCAGCGGATAGGCGATCCGCATGTCTTCGGTGGCTTCGTCGATCAGGTAGACCAGCGCGTCGACGCCCTTGGTGAATTCGTCGGTGGTGGACACTTCGACGTTGGTGCCGGTCGAGGACTCGGCGGCGAAGTGGGCGGCGGCTTCCAGATAGCCGTGGCCCGACTTGGGCTTCATCTTGTAGGCGACGAGGATGTGCTTGCCACCCTTGATGAGGTCTTCTTCCTTGAGGGAAAGGTCGGCGTAACGTGCGGACTGATCCATTGCTTGGCTCCTGCGGTAGATAAACAAGGTTTCAGAAGCCAATGCCCCTGAACACGACAGGGGTGGACTATACGCAGTCGCTTATATAATTAAAATTCAATAGTTCTGATAAAAACTATATCTTTAGACTTATACATATATGCGCCGCCTGACACTACGCCAATTCAGGGTGTTTGAAGCAGTCGCCCGTCATCTGTCGTTCTCGCGAGCGGCCGAGGAACTGCATCTGTCGCAACCCGCCGTCTCCATGCAGGTGAAGGGTATCGAGGCCATCCTGGGGGTCCCGCTCACCGAACAACTGGGAAAAAAGATTTTCCTCACCGACGCCGGCCTTGAGGTGCTGCACGCCAGCCAGGCGATCACCGCCCGCCTCGACGACCTGCAGCACAATCTTGCACAGCTGCGGAGCGTCGACACGGGTCGTCTCAACATGGCCGCGACCTCGACGGTGAATGCCGTCGCCACCGATATCCTCGCCCGCTTCCGTGGCCGGCATCCCGGGGTGGCGATCCATCTGGACGTCTCCAACCGGGCAGCCGTGCTGGACCAGCTGGTCGGCAACCACATTGATCTTGCCATCATGGGACAAGTACCGGACGGGCTCGGCCTGGAAGCCACCCGCTTCATGGACAACCCGCTGGTCGTCATCGCCCCACCCGACCACCCATTGGTCGGCAAAAAGAAAATTTCCGTACGCGATCTGGCGTCCGAATCCTTCCTGGTGCGCGAAGCGGGTTCCGGCACCCGTGGCGCGATGGAGCGCTTCTTCGCCGCCCGCGGGCTGGAAATCCGAAGTAGCATGGAAATGAGCAGCAACGAGGCCATCAAGCAGGCGGTGCAGGCCGGCCTCGGCCTCGGCATCCTGTCGCTGCAAACGCTGGAGATGGAACTGGCGCTCAGACGGCTGGCGGTGCTCGCGGTCGAGGGCTTTCCCATCATGCGCCACTGGTACGTCGTGCATCGCACCGACAAGCGGCTGTCGCCTGTGGCGCAGGCATTCAAGACCTTCGTGCTGGGACCTGCGAATTCACCTGCCCAAACGACACTCGGCTAGAATCGCCTCTGTCGGGGCACCAGCCCCCGGCGTCAGGATGCTCGCATCCGCAAGACGGTGTCCCGTCCAAGACTGGCTCTTATCCTTTAACCTGGAGTTAATTGCTTGGACACCGCACACCACACCCGACCCGCGCCCGTCACCCTGGGTAAATCCTTCAACTACTGGCTCAAACTCGGTTTCATCAGCTTCGGCGGTCCTGCCGGGCAGATCGCGATCATGCACCACGAACTGGTGGACAAGCGCCGCTGGATTTCCGAGCAACGCTATCTGCACGCCCTCAACTACTGCATGCTGCTGCCCGGACCCGAGGCGACCCAGCTGGCGATCTACATCAGCTGGCTGATGCACGGCATCCGCGGCGGTGTCATCGCGGGCGTGCTGTTCTTTTTGCCGTCCTTTCTGCTGCTGTCAGGGCTCGCCGGCCTGTATCTCGCCTATGGCACGCTGCCACTGGTGCAGGGGGTGTTCTACGGCATCCGGCCCGCGGTAGTGGCGATCGTACTCTTCGCCGCATGGCGCATCGGCAGCCGCGCCCTGAGGAACGACCTACTGTGGGGCATGGCGGCACTGGCTTTCGTCGGCATTTTCGTTTTCCACGTCGCATTCCCGTGGATCGTGCTGGCCGCCGGCCTGCTCGGCGCCTTGGGCGGCAAACTCGCACCACACAAGTTCAGGACAGGCGGCGGCCACGGCACCCGCCACGCGCAGGCCGGCCCGGCAATCATCGACGACGACACCCCGCCGCCGGCGCACGCACGCTTCAGCTGGCGCAGGTTCGCGCTCACACTCGCTGCCTTCGTGCTGATCTGGCTGGGCGCGATGGGCATGCTCCTGGGCATGCCGACTCTCCAGGCCATGGGGGCGTTCTTCACCAAGGCGGCCTTCCTCACCATCGGCGGCGCCTATGCGGTGCTGCCCTACGTCTACCAGGGCGGGGTCGAGCATTTCCAATGGCTCACCGGCCCGCAGATGATGGACGGCCTGGCGCTGGGCGAGACCACGCCCGGCCCGCTGATCATGATCGTCACCTGGATCGGTTATCTCGGCGGTGTCTCAGGGCACGTCGTCGACAACCCGGTCGCGGCCGGACTGGCAGGCGCGGCAGTCGCGACTTTCTTCACTTTCCTGCCGTCCTTCCTGTTCATCCTGGTGGGTGGCCCCCTGGTCGAAGCCACCCGCGGCGAGCTGGCCTTCACCGCACCGCTCACCGGCATCACCGCAGCCGTAGTGGGCGTCATCCTCAACCTCGCGGTATTCTTCGCCTGGCATGCCTTCTGGCCGCACGCCACGGCAGACGCCCCGTTCGCCGGCGGTTTCGACGGACTCGCCGTCATCGTCGCCGTGGCTGCGTTCATCGCGTTGTCGCGATACAAGGCCGACATCACGGCAGTGATCGGCGTATGCGCCCTGCTCGGGCTGGCTTATTCATTTTTCATGTGAGGATCGTATGGAACCCGTTGCTCAACCCCTAAAGGACTCCGATCCACTACGCACTGAAGTGCGTGTGGAGTCGTATGCCCTGAAACGCTGTGGATGCGGCAGTCCGACCGACAAATGCCCGGACCTGCCGCGCACGATCGAACCTGCCAAGGTTAATCCCGACAGCACGCTGGTGTTCGACGTGCGGCGCGAGGCCGATTACGCCGCGTCAAACGAGGTCATCCCGGGTGCGTTGTGGAAAAATCCGGACAAGATCGACGCCTGGATAGGCGCCCTGCCGCTCACGCAGGACGTGGTGATCTACTGCGCGCGCGGCGGCACGGTATCGAACAGCGTGGTCGACCGGCTGCAGGCTGCGGGCGTCAAGGCGCGCTTCATCGAGGGCGGCCTCGAGGCATACAAGCTGGCCGGTGGGAAGATCGCCCGCAAATAATCTCCTGTCCGGAGTGAGTAGTTGACTAATTTGCTCGGTTATTCTATTGTGCGTCATCGCAATTAATTATTTACTGCAAGGACTGCATCATGGAACGCGAAATCAACGGCAAGATGGTCGAAACCGACCCCGAAGGTTATCTGGTCAACCTGGAAGACTGGTCCGAGGAACTGGCGGTCGAGCTGGCCAAGGAAGACAAGCTGGAGCTGGGCGAAAACCACTGGAAGATCATCCACTACATGCGCGACTTCTTCGCCCAGAACGGCACTGCGCCCAACCTGCGCTTCCTGCAGAAGGGTCTGAAGGAAGAATTCGGCCCGGAATGGGGCGAGAAGAAATTCCTGTTCGATCTCTTCCCGTTCGGCCCCGCCAAGCAGGCTGGTCGCTACGCCGGCACCCCGAAGCCGACCGGCTGCGTGTAAATTCTCGTCAGCTCGTCAAAAGCCCCGCCCTGCGGGGCTTTTTTACGGCTGCTCAGGGATGGCTGCGGAACATGAAGTACACCGCCCCCACCATACACAGCGCCGCCCACAGGAAATCCCACTTCAGTTCCACTTTCATGTACAGCACGGCAAACGGCATGAATACCGCCAGTGCGACCACCTCCTGCATGATCTTCAGCTGCGGCAGGCTCATCACGGTGTAGCCGATGCGATTGGCCGGCACCTGCAGCAGATATTCGAACAGGGCGATACCCCAGCTGGCGAACGCAGCGATCATCCAGGGCTTGTTGTTCATGTCCTTCAGGTGCGCATACCAGGCGAAGGTCATGAAGACATTGGAACAGGTGAGCAGGATCAGGGTTTGCAGGGAGGCGGGCATGATCGACGTCCGGAATCGCACGGCACCATTGTAGGGAATCCGCACGTCGCCAGGCTGGTAAAATGCGGCCTTTCGCATTGCAAGGGTCAGCATGATGAACGCGCCTCAGGTGGGGGTGGTGATGGGGTCTTCCAGCGACTGGGAAGTCATGAAACATGCAGCGATGCTGCTGAAGCAATTGGGCATCCACTTCGAAGCCAAGGTGGTGTCCGCGCACCGCACACCGGACCTGCTGTTCGAGTATGCCGCCAGCGCCGAGGCGCGCGGGCTCAAGGCAATCATCGCCGGGGCGGGCGGAGCGGCCCATTTGCCCGGCATGATCGCGTCCAAGACTATCGTGCCGGTGCTGGGTGTGCCGGTGCCGTCGAAATACCTCAAGGGGATGGATTCGTTGCTGTCCATCGTACAGATGCCGAAAGGCATCCCGGTCGCCACCTTCGCCATTGGCGAGGCGGGCGCGGCCAACGCGGCGCTGTTTGCCGCCTCGCTGATCGCCCGTTACGACGACGGCCTGGCAGCCAAGCTGAATGAATTCCGCCGCAGCCAATCGGACACGGTGATGGCGATGGACCTGCCCGATGTCGAGTAAACCGCCCATCCTCCCCGGCGCGACACTGGGCATCCTCGGTGGCGGCCAGCTCGGTCGCATGTTCACCATCGCCGCGCGCACCATGGGCTACAGGGTCATGGTGCTCGACCCCGATGCTGCCAGCCCCGCTGGACAGATGGCTGATACGCATCTACAGGCGGACTATGCCGACCATGAGGCGTTGAAGCGGCTTGGCGAAGCCTGCGCCGCCGTCACCACTGAATTCGAGAATGTCCCCGCCGCGAGCCTGATCGAACTGGCGAATCATTGTCGGGTATCGCCCGGCGCCGCCGCCGTCGCCATCGTGCAGGACCGCAGCCACGAGAAATCCTGGCTCGCCCAGAACGGCTTCGCCACCGCGCCGTTCGCGCTGGTCTACAGCGAGGGGGACCTCGATGCCGGCATGGCCGACGTGGGGGCGCCCGCACTGCTCAAGGTCGCGCGCTTCGGCTACGACGGCAAGGGCCAGGCCCGCGTCAACACGCGCGAGGAAGCGCGCGCCGCGTTCCGCGAATTCGACGGCCAGCCCTGCGTGCTGGAAGGCTTCGTCAAGTTGGAATGCGAGGTGTCGGTGGTACTCGCCCGCAGCGATACCGGCGAATGTGCACTGTTCCCGGTCGCCGAAAACCGCCACGAGAACGGCATTCTCGACGTTTCCATCGTCCCCGCCCGTGTGCCGCACAGTCTGGCGCATCAGGCGTGCGAGATGGCGCGCGACGTGGCCAACAAGCTCGGCTACGTCGGCGTGATGGCGGTCGAATTCTTTGTCGCCGACGGCCGCCTGATGGTCAACGAAATCGCGCCGCGCCCGCACAACTCCGGCCACTACACCCTCGACGCCTGCGTCACCGACCAGTTTGAGCAGCAGGTGCGCGCGCTATGCGGCCTGCCGCTGGGCGCCACCCGCCTACTGTCGCCGGTGGCGATGGTCAACATCCTCGGCGACCGCTGGCAGAACGGCGGACCGCACTGGAACACGCTGTTGGCGCACCCGAATATCAAGCTGCACCTGTACGGCAAGCAGACCGCACGGCCGGGCCGCAAGATGGGACATTTCAACGTGCTGGATGCCGATCCGGACGCCGCGCTGCGGTTGGCCGAACAGGTGCGCCATGCGCTTTAGCGCATACATAAAGGGCAGCCGCTTTAGCGCATACATAAAGGGCAGCCGCTGTGGCGCGCTCACCGATCCTCGTCTTCGCCTGGCACTTGCGCTGCTGCTCGCCGGCGGCGCACCCGCCGTGGAAGCGGCGCAGCCGACCCTGCACATCGGCCCGCACACCTTCCAGGTCGAAATCGCGGATACGCCACGCGAGCGCGCACAGGGTCTGACGGGGCGTTCCTATCTGCCTGCCGATAACGGCATGCTGTTCGTATTCGAACGGCCGGGGCGCTATTGCTTCTGGATGCGCGACACGCCGCTGCCGCTGTCGATCGCCTTCATCGACGCGACGGGCCGCATCGCCAGCCTCGCCGACATGCAACCGCGCACCGAGACGCGGCACTGCCCGAGCGTCGACGTGCGCTATGCGCTGGAAGTGTGGCAGGGCGAATTCCAGAAGCGCGGGATCACGCCGCGCATGCGGGTGGACGGCTTGCCGAAGTAGGCTTGCTAGGGTGCGATCGACCGCACCCGAAGCTCCATCTCGCGACCCGCGTCGTCGCTGCGGAGCACGCGCACCGGCAGGTAGTGGCGATCGATCGCCAGCCAGGCCTCGAAACGACCGTCGTCATCGGCCACCCGCGCAATATGCAGCGTACGTAACGTACCCAGCGCAGTATCCAGCCTATCCTCGCCGCGCACTTCGTAGGTGTAGTCGCGCAGCTTCTTGCCGTTGAACACCTGATAAGTCAGCCGTTGTCCGTCCGGCGGCGGCGCCGTCAGCGCAAACTGGAAGAACAGGCTCAAGACATCCTGTACGTCGCCCTGATAGGCGAAGTGGCGCGGCTCGCTTTTCTCTGGCATCAGCGTGAGCTGGCCCTGCGTGGAATCGAAACGCGCATTGCTGAATTTGTCGCCGCGTTGATCCCAGAACTCCTCTGGTTGCAAACCGTGCGGCGTGATACGGCCGCGGCTGGTCTGCACGAAGCGTCCCCGGTAGAACAGACCGGTCAGGCCGGTCGCCCCCACCACGCTGGTCAGTGTGTAGTGCGTCCCGTCGTTCACCCACACCAGGGTCTGCTCGCCCGATGCCAGCCCGTAGCGCACCTCGAACCGCAGGTCGATGCGCGGCGGCAAGGGGTTCAGAGGAACAGGGGACGCAACTACGGGTTCGACAGGTGGCGGAGCCGGGGCCGTGGGTTGCGCAGTGAATGCTGACACGGTATCGGCAACGACGGAAGCGGCGGGCGTTTCAGGCGCGGCCGCCTCGGCAGGCGGTTCGGGTGGGGGCGCTACGGGAAGCGGTGACGGTGCAGCCGGCCGGGAGGCTGCCGGTTTTTGCGCAGGCCGGGGGTGAGGGGAAGGCGAAACGGCTGCCGCGATCGGCGCAGGGGCCGGAACAAGCTCCACGTCGATCGGCGCCGGCTCGGGAGGTACAGACTCGTGCGGAAGTCGCCATTCCAGGCCGCCCAACAAGCCACCATGCAACAACAGCGAGATGGCCAGCGCCCACCACCACAGGCGAACGCGGCGCCCCACCCGCTTCAGCCTTTGACGCTGGCGCGTACCAGGCGCTGTTCGATCGTGACGCCATCCTCGCTGACACGGACTTGCACCGGCAGATTGTTGCGTGCCGGCGCCACCCATACCGTGATGGCCTTTTCATCGGGTTTCTGCGTGATGCGTTGATACTGCTGGGTCGCCATTGCGCCCAACGGCGTCTGGATTGAGCCGCCATCGCTGCGCATATAGTGATAGTCGTTGAGGCCGCGTCCGCTCACGACCTGCACGCTGTAATCGGCGGGCAGGCCGGGCGCGAACATGAACTGATAGAGCTGGGACAACTGGTCCTGCGCCCCGTCCTGCAAGCCATCCACCCGCCGCGTCTCACCTTTGTACTGGTACGTGATAGTGCGCTGCTTCCAGTCGAGCCGGGCTGTCGCCAGCTTGTTGGGGGCGTCGCTGCGGGCGTGCTGGAACTGCATGGGCCGCAGGCCTTTCGGCGTCACCACCCCCGCGCTTTCCAGGTGGATATTGCCCGGCCACAACATTTTCAGCGGTCCGCTCGCGTGCGTTTCGCTGCTCAACACATAGCGGGTGCCGTTGCGGGTGAAGGTATCGACCACTTGGCCGAGCTTGATGCCGTTGCGGTAGAGGTCGTACACCACGTTCATCTGGGACAGGCCTGCCGCCTGGGCAGATCCCGCAACCAGCGCGGCGGCGAGCAGAATGATCTTGAGCATGGTCACGTTCCGGGTGATAACACAGACTGTGACGCCAAATCGTCCTTCAAGTTTACGCGGCCATGCACATTGATCAGCCGGCCTTCGGCAAACCAGCGGATGGCCTGGGGATAGATGCGATGCTCCTGCGCCAGCACCCGCGCCGCGAGCGTGTCCGGCGTGTCGTCCGCGCGCACCGGCACGGCCGCCTGGATGACGATGGGGCCATGATCCAGGTTGGCGGTGACGAAATGCACCGTGCAGCCGTGGATTTTCACGCCTTCGGCGAGCGCGCGCTCGTGCGTCTTCAGGCCCGGGAACATGGGCAGCAGCGAGGGATGGATGTTCAGCAGGCGGCCTTCGAAACGCGCGATGAAGGCCGGGCTGAGGATCCGCATGTAGCCGGCCAGCACCACCAGGTCGGGGCGATGGCGCTCGATTTCATCGGCCAGCAAGGCGTCGAAGGCCGCGCGGTCCGGGTACTGCGTATGATCGAGCGCGACGGTGTGGATACCTCGCGAACGGGCATACGCCAGCCCTGCCGCCTGCGGCCGGTTGCTGATGACGGCCGCGATGTCGATCGGTAGCTGCGCCTCGATCATTGCCTGAAAATTGCTGCCACGCCCGGACAGCAGCACGACGACGCGGCAGGTCACAGATAAATGACCTGCTCGGCGCCATCCGGACGCGCGACGATTTCGCCGATCTGCCACACGGTTTCGCCGCTGGCCTGCAAATGCGCCATCGCGGCGGCGGCATCCGATGCGGCAACGACCACACACATGCCGATACCGCAGTTGAAGGTACGCAGCATTTCGGCCGGCTCGACGTTGCCGGCCTGCTGCAGCCAGTCGAACAGCGGGAGCCGCGTCCAGCTTGACTGATCCAGCTTTGCCGCCACTCCCTCGGGCAGACAGCGCGGCAGGTTGCCGGTGATACCACCGCCGGTGATGTGGGCCATGCCCTTGACGTCGAGCTTCGCCATCAGCGCCAACAACGGCTTGACGTAGATCCGGGTCGGCGCCATCACTGCATCGGCAAAAGGGCGGCCATGGAAGTCCGATTTCAACCCGATGTGGCTGATGTCGATCAGCTTGCGGATCAGCGAGTAGCCGTTGGAATGCGCGCCGCTGGACGCGAGTCCCAGGACGACGTCGCCCGGCGCGATGGACTGGCCGCCGATCACTTTCGATTTCTCGACCACGCCGACGGCGAAACCGGCGAGGTCGTATTCGCCTTCGGCGTACATGCCGGGCATCTCGGCCGTCTCGCCACCGATCAGCGCGCAGCCGGCCTGCTCGCATCCTGTGGCGATGCCGGCGATCACGGCCTCGGCGGTGTCGAGCGTGAGCTTGCCGGTGGCGAAGTAGTCGAGGAAGAACAGCGGCTCGGCGCCCTGTACCAGGATGTCATTGACGCTCATCGCGACGAGGTCGATGCCGACGGTATCGTGGCGGTTGAGCTCGAACGCCAATTTGAGTTTGGTGCCGACGCCATCGGTGCCGGACACCAGCACCGGCTCCTGGTATTTCTTGGAAATCTCGATCAGTGCGCCAAAACCGCCGATGCCGGCCAGCACTTCGGGACGCATGGTGCGCTTGGCCAGCGGCTTGATGCGCTCGACCAGTGCATCGCCGGCGTCGATATCGACGCCGGCATCTTTATAGGAAATGGAAGACACGCCCGGCTCCAGAATCAAAAAGTGCGCTATTTTACCGCCTATGCACACGATCCGACGCCCAGGCTTCCCCGGCAACACTCCCTGGCTTGCCTTCGCGGTACTGCTCGTCGCGGGCGGACTGGTCTATCTGTTGGGACCCATCCTGACGCCGTTCCTTGCAGGCGCCTTGCTGGCCTACATCTTCGACCCTCTGGTCGACCGGCTGGAAACACGCGGACTGTCGCGCACGGCCGGTACGGTGGTCGTCATCGTGCTGGCAGGGCTAGCGGTGTCGGCCCTGTTGCTGGTGGCGCTGCCGCTGTTCCAGGGACAGTTCGCCGAATTGAGCCAGCGCGTGCCAGCGGCCCTCGACCTGCTGCGGACCCGCTTCCTGCCCTGGCTGCAACAGACTTTCGGCATCGGCATCGACTTCAACCTGGCTGCGCTGAAGACCTGGCTCACCGAGAAGGCCACCCAGAACGGCACTGCCTGGCTGCCCTCCCTGCAAACCGGCGCACTGGCCATCGTCGGTGTGCTGGCCAATCTGTTGCTGATCCCGGTCGTGATGTTCTATCTCCTGCGGGACTGGGACGTGATGGTGGCACGGATCGCGACCCTGGCGCCCCGTCGCTGGCTGGGGACCGTCACCCGCATTGCCCGCGACATGGACGCGGTCGTCGGCGAGTTCCTGCGCGGCCAGCTGGCGGTGATGGCGACCCTGTCGCTGTATTACGCCCTTGCGTTGTGGGCGGCGGGACTGGATTACGCATTGCCGATCGGCATCCTTACCGGCGTGCTGTCCTTCGTGCCCTTCCTCGGCTTCGGCCTCGGCGTGATCCTGGCGCTGCTGGTGGCCCTGCTGCAATTTACCGACTGGACCGGCGTGGCCTGGGTGGCGGGCATCTATCTCGCCGGGCAGGCATTGGAAAGCTATGTCATCACGCCGCGCCTGGTCGGCGAGCGCGTCGGCCTGCACCCGGTGGCGGTCATCTTCGCCTTGGCGGCATTCGGCCAGTTGTTCGGCTTCGTCGGCGTGCTGCTGGCGGTGCCGCTGGCGGCGATCCTGCTGGTGGCGCTGCGCGAATTGCGCGGCGTATACGAAGCCAGCGACTTCTATGCCGGCAGCTATAATGCCGGCTCTTTCGATTCCGCTTCGTCCGCCATGTCCGCACCCCTACTCGGCCAGCCCTTACTTGAATCCCACATCGCGTCGCTACCGCTGGTCCACCGTGGCAAGGTGCGCGACATCTACGCCGTCGGCGACGACAAGCTGCTGATCGTCACCACCGACCGCCTGTCGGCCTTCGACGTGGTGATGCCGATCCCCATCCCCGGCAAGGGCGGGGTGCTGACCCGGGTGTCCGCCTTCTGGTTCGACAAGCTGAAAGCCATCGTGCCGAGCCAGGCGCTCGACATCGCCCCGGAGTCGGTCGTGGCGGAATCCGAGCGCGATCAGGTCGCCGGGCGCGCCATCGTAGTGAAAAAGCTGAAGGCCTTGCCGGTCGAAGCGATCGTGCGCGGCTATCTGGCCGGCTCCGGCTGGAAGGAATACCAGGTCAGCCAATCGGTCTGCGGCATTCCGCTCCCCGCCGGGCTTGTGCAGGCCGGTCGCCTGCCGGAACCCATCTTCACGCCCTCGACCAAGGCGGCGCTCGGCGCGCACGACGAGAACATCACGTTTGAGCAGATGGCCACCCTGATCGGCCAGGATCTGGCCACCCAGGTACGCGACGCCAGCCTTTCCCTGTATAAATCTGCCGCAGAGTATGCGCTCACACGCGGGATCATCATCGCCGACACCAAATTCGAATTCGGTCTGGACGAAGCCGGCAAACTGGTATGGATCGACGAGGCACTGACGCCTGATTCGTCGCGCTTCTGGCCGGCTGACCAATACCGGCCGGGAAGCAGCCCGCCCAGTTTCGACAAGCAGTTCGTGCGCGACTGGCTGGAAGGCAGCGGCTGGAACAAGCAGGCGCCGGGGCCGGTGCTGCCTGACGAGATCGTGGCCAAGACCAGCGAGAAATACCGCGAGGTGATGACGCGGCTGCTGGCTTGAACGCCTGCTATTTCAGGGTATCGTTCAGGAACGACGCCACCGTCTCGACCATTTCTTCCTCGTGGCCCGTGTAAAAATGGTCGGCATGCGGGATCACCACCTGCTTTGAATGACCGGCCGGCAGGCTGCCTTTGCGCTTCGCCGCGTCCGTCAGCACCGGCGGCAGGTCGTTGTCGCCATACATATCCAGGACCGGCAGTTTCAGCCCGGCATAGTCATCCTGCTGCAGTCCCAGGCTCGCCCACGCTTTCACCGCGGCATCAGGCTGGCCGCTGAAATAGGCGCGGCTCATGCGCGAGCCCATGCTGTGGGAAACGATGGCCAATTGCGTGTAGCCTTTCGCCTTGAGGAAATCGACGGCCTGGGCGATGCGCTCGGCGGCCTCCGGGAAGGTCGGGGGATAGGCCGCGCCCTGGGCGTCCGCGGCGAGCACCGGCATCTGGATCGACAGGGTGGCAAAACCGCGATCGGCCAGTTCGGTGCGCAGCGTGCCGACCATGCCCCAGTCCGGATGGATTCCCATGCCATGGACGACGACGACCGCCTTGTCGCCTTCGACGGGCGTGAACAAGGCAAGAAACTTGTGATGGCCGCGCGGTGTCTGCAAATAGACCGGATCGCCCACCACCAGTCCGGGCACCACCTCGTCCGCCCATTTTTTTTCGCGCGCATAATCGGCTGTCGGCTCGGCAAACGCAACGACCGAGAACAAGGCCACCAAACCGCCCATCAGACCCATCCAAATGTTTTGCTTCATCTCGGTACCCCGCAGAGTTAAAGTTAACGCTCCATTTGCCCGATAATTCTACGAATTCGTGGTTTTATCAACCATCCAGGTAAATATAAAGTGACCGCCAAGCCGTTGCGCATTGTGCCCTCTTCTGCACCCTCCACCCCGCAGCGCGACTCGCGGTCTCGCGGCGCCGCACGCGTCGTCATCGTCGATGACCGGAGCACAGCGCGCAGCCTGCTGGAAGGCCTGGCCCGTACGCTGGAGCCTGGCGTGATCGTGGAAAGCTACGCGGATCCGCTCGACGCCCTGACGCACATGCAGAACAAGGGTACGCCCGATCTCATCATCACCGATTACCGCATGCCCGGCATGGACGGCATCGAGTTTACCCGCCGTATCCGCGCGGAACGCCGTCTGGCCGACGTCCCCATCATCATCGTCACCGTGGTCGAGGACCGCCAGATTCGTTACCAGGCGCTGGAGAACGGCGCCACGGATTTCCTCACCCGCCCGATCGACCCGCAGGAATGTCGCGCCCGTTGCCTCAACCTGCTGGCGCTGCGGCGCAGCCAGAAGATGGTGTCGGATCGCGCGCAATGGCTGGAGGATCAGGTCCTGCAAGCCACCCGCGAGGTACGCACGCGCGAACGCGAAACCCTGATGAAACTCGCCAAGGCCGGCGAATACCGCGACCAGGAAACCGGCAACCACATCATCCGCATGTCGAAATATGCGCGCCTGATCGCCGAGGAACTCAAGCTCACCGCAATGGAATGCGACGAGATCGAGGCCGCCGCACCCATGCACGATATCGGCAAGATCGGCATCCCCGACGTGATCCTGCTCAAACCAGGGCGCCACACCCCGGAAGAACAGGAAATCATGCGTCGCCACCCGCTGATCGGCCACGAGATCCTCGCTGACAGCCCGTCGCGCTATCTGCAGATGGGCGCGGTCATCGCGCTCGGCCACCACGAGAAATTCGATGGCAGCGGCTATCCGCAAGGCCTGGCGGGTGACGCCATTCCGCTCGCGGCACGCATTGTGGCCGTGGCCGACGTGTTTGACGCGCTCACCTCCGATCGGCCCTACAAGCGCGCCTGGTCGTTCCAGGATGCCCTCAAGTATGTCCAGACGGAGAGCGGACACCATTTCGACCCCGACTGCGTTCGTGCGTTCGAACGGCGCATCGACTCCGTGGTTGCCATCATGCGCGTGCTTGGCGACAAGCACGCGTAACGCATGAAGGCCATGTTCTCCACATCGACGCCTCGATTTCTGCACTATCTGATCAAGCGGATTCGTAGCCGGCCGGATACCGAATGCCAGCAGGCCCTGATCCGCGTCGTGATCGGATTCATCTTTCTGGCCTACTTCTCCAGCGATTATGCCGTTCTGGATGACGCCATTCGCGGCCCGGCCCAATTCATCAGCATCCTGTTCACCGGAATCGCCATCCTGATCGTCGCGCTTTCGCTGATCCGACTGAATATTTCTCCGGCACGCCGCCTCGTCGCGATGGCACTGGATTATGCGACGTGTTCATTCCTGCTGACCTATACCGGGGAGGCCGGCAGCCCCCTGCTGGTGGTGTATCTGTGGGTCACGCTGGGCAATGGCTTCCGCTACGGCGCCAATTACCTGTATGCCGCCACCGCTATGGCGATCGCGGGGTTTGTACTGGTCCTCGCCCTTTCGCCCTACTGGAGCCAGCACATGTCCATCGGGGTGGCATTCCTGCTGTCCATGATTGCCGTACCGCTGTATTCGGCGTCGCTGCTGAAGCAGGTCCATTCCGCCATCCAGCGCGAACGCAAGGCCAACCAGGCCAAATCCAGTTTCCTCGCCAACATGAGCCACGAGCTCCGCACGCCGCTGAACGGCGTCATCGGCGTCGCCGACCTGCTGGCGGAAACGCGGCTCGACAAGGAACAGAAGGAATTCGCCCAGATCATCCGTGCATCGGCCAATACGCTGCTGGATCTGATCGAAAACGTACTCGATATTTCACGCATCGAAGCCGGCCGCATTGCCAAGAACGAAGAGGATTTTGACCTGCATCGCCTGGTGAACGGCACGATCGCGATGATGACCACCCAGGCCCAGAGCAAGGGTCTGGTGCTGGCGTCGCATATCGCGCCGCAGACACCGTTCCAGTTGCATGGCGATGTACGCCACCTGCGCCACGTCCTCATCAACCTGATCGGCAACGCCATCAAGTTTACCGAGCACGGACGCGTGGATATCTACGTCCGGCCGATCGGACAGGCCAATCCGCAACGCCTGCGCTTCGAGGTCGTCGATACCGGCATCGGCATTTCGGAAGCCGCCCTGCCCCGCGTTTTCGACACCTTCACCCAGGCGGACCCGAGCATCACGCGCCGCTTTGGCGGCAGCGGCCTGGGCACCACCATCGCCAAGCAGCTGGTGGAAGCGCTCGGCGGCCAGATCGGCGTGCATAGCCGCGAAGGGGAGGGCACGACCTTCTGGTTCGAATTGCCGTTCGCGCTGCAGGCAAGCCAGGCCGGCCCCGTGCCCGAGCAGTTCGACGCGCCGATGCGCGTGGCGATCCTGGCAAGCGGCGAACTCACGACGCGCATCCAGAGCGTGATCCGCAACTGGGGGGCCGATACGGTGGCGGTCGACAACACCACCCGGCTTGCCGCCGAGTTGTCGGCCTACCTGTCGGGCGGCACGCCGCTGGGCGCAGTGGTGGTGGAACGCAGCACCTTGCCGGGCGATCCGGTCGCCTTCCTGCACTTACTGCGCGACGATCCCAGTCTGGCGGCCCTGCCGGTCATCCTGATCGAATCTGATGCCCGCGTCACCCTGTCGCGCGATACGCAGCTGCTCCGCGAAGGCTACGCCTCGGTGCTGCGTACCCCGGTCAACACGACCTTGCTGTTCAACGCCATCCACGCCGTCACCAGCCACGACACGCCGTCCAACGTAGTCTCGCTGGCCAACCACCTGCAGGCGCAGGCGGGGCACACACCGGGGTTGAACATCCTGGTGGCAGAGGACAATCCGGTCAACCAGCGGGTGATCCGCGGCCTGCTGGAACATGCCGGACACACGACCTATCTGGCGCATGACGGCGAAGAAGCGCTGACCATGCTCGAATCCGGCGAGCAGCCATTCGACCTGGCCATCATCGACATGCATATGCCGCAACTGTCGGGACCCGAGGTGGTGCAACGCTGGCGTTTCATGGAAACCGGCCATTTGCCCATCATCATGCTGACTGCGGATGCGCGGAGCGAAGCGCAGGTGGCTTGCGAAGAAGCTGGCGCAGACACCTTCCTCACCAAGCCGGTCAACAGCCGCGAGCTGATCGAGGTGATCGCCCGGTTGGCGGGGCAGTCGGCGCAAACAGCGACGAATGCCCCTGCCCGCGCGCAGCCGGCGGTGGATGAACTGGACGAATCGATTCTCGACAATCTCGCCCAGCTTGGCGGACCGGGTTTCGTGGAAGACCTGCTGACGAGCTTCGAAGAAGACAGCGCACGCGCCTTGCGCAACATCGAGCGCGCGCTGACCGTCCAGGATTATGGCCAGTGGCACGACCAGCTGCACATGCTCAAGGGCGGCGCCCGCGATGTCGGTGCCAACCAGTTGGCCCAATTCTGCTCGGAAGCCGAACGCATCAAGCCGTTCGAACTCGCGACGCCCGTGGCCCGCGCCAGGCTCGATTCAGTACGGGACGCCCTGGCGGCCGCACAGGCCACACTCGCCGCCTATCAAACCAGCAAATTACGCGCTGAGCACAACTGAATCGCCGGTATGTGCGGTTTCGACCTTGCCGGTCTGCCGCATGACCAGGCGTTCCATCATGCGCAGATCCTTGCTCTCCAGCCGCAACGCCGCATCCACCCAGATTTCGGCGATCCGCATCAGCTCGTCATGTGCGATCGGCTGGGACAGTTCGCGCGCCGCCCGCAATGCCAGGGCGCCGTTGCGCTGACGCGCCTCCTTGCGAATGAAGTCGTAGACCGCCTGCTCGCCGCTGCCCGGATCGACCAGAACATCCACGGCGCCCAGTTCGTACATTTCCTCGGCCGTATAAAGCTTGCCGCTGAGAATGACTTTCTCGGCCTTGGTGTAACCGATCTTCCTGCCGAGCAGGGTCATGGCGCCCATGCCGGGGAACAGATTGAACAGTATTTCCGGAAAGCCCATTTTCGTCCCGCGCTCCGCGATCAGGATGTTTCCCGAAAGCGCGCACTCGAAGCCGCCCCCCAGTGCGTCTCCCTGCACCAGGGTGATGGTTTTCAGATTGGGGCGGTTCAAATGCAGGGCATTCAAAAACAAGGGGCGGATGCAGGCTTGCGCATATTTGCACAGGTTTTCGCGGTCACGCGCCTCGATCAACTGGCGAAACAGACTGAGGTCACCCCCCAGGTTGTAGATCCCGGGATGGCCGGAGGCCACCACCACATAATTCACGTCGGCGCACTCCGGATCGTCCACGCGTCGGGCCACGTCACCAAACCAATCGACGATCTCCCGCAGCAACGTCCCCGTGAAACAGGGGCGCGGCGCCGCGTTCATGTAGCCCCAGGCAACCTGATTGTGCTCGTCGTAGTACGTCGTAAGTTGACTGTAATCGTTCTGCTGTGGTTGCAGAGTGGTCCGTACAGCTTGCAGGTGCGCCATGATGCTTTCTCCACGAGGACATTGATCGGTCATGCGACGAATTTTCGGCATGTGTCCAGAGACTAACGCGCGGCTGGCGCCCGCTCAAGCACGAAATTGAACCTCGCGTCACCACCCCATATCTAGTGGGAATCCGCGCCTCGGAACGCTAGATCAAGGCTACGGGCGGGCATCCCTAGAATGTCCATACCATGCGCAGCGCGAGCGTAAACAGCAGCAGCGCAAAAACCCGTTTCAAGGGACGCACCGGCAGCCGGTGGGCGGTGCGCGCACCCAGCGGGGCGGTCAGCACGCTGCCCAGCACGATGCCGGCAAGCGCTGGCAGATAGACGAATCCCAAGCTGCCTGCAGGCAGGCCGCTCACCGTCCAGCCGCCCAGCACGTAGCCCACCGCGCCGGCAAACGCGATCGGAAAGCCGATCGCCGCCGACGTGGCGATCGCCCGGTGCAGCGGGACGTTGTGCCAGAGCATGAACGGTACCGACAAGGTGCCGCCACCGATACCGACCCAGCTCGACACGACGCCGATCACGCCGCCAGCCAGCGAGGTCCCGACGCGTCCGGGCAGGCCGCGATGCGGCGCCGGCTTGAAATCCAGCCACATCTGGATGGCCGCGTAGAACAAGAAAATCACAAAAAATATTTTCAACACCGTGGCCGGCATCCGCGCTGCCAAGGCTGCCCCCGCCAGCGTGCCGAGCACGATGCCAGGCGCGATGCGCCGTACCAGAGACCATTCGACAGCCCCGCGGCGTTGGTGTGCGCGAACGCTGGACAGGGACGTGAACAGGATGGTCGCGAGCGAGGTTCCCAATGCCAGTTGCGGTTCCATTCCGACCGCCTGGCCATGCGTGTGCAGCAGCATGATCAGCACCGGCACGATGATGAGGCCCCCGCCGACGCCCAGCAGGCCAGCCACGAAACCGACCACCAGCCCCAGCCCGCCGTAGGCGGCGAACAGCGACAGGTCGCCATAAGGCGCCAATGCGGCCAGTTCGATCATCAAAGATGCTTGACGATGAAAGCGTACTCGGCTGGGTCGACGGGGGTGATGGACAGGCGATTGCCCTTCTGCAGGATGCGCATGTTGGCGAGTTCGGGATAGCCACGGATTTCCGCCAGCGACATCAGCCGCGTCTTCTTCACCAGTTTCACGTCGACATTGAACCAGCGCGGCGTTTCCGGCGTGGCCTTGGGGTCGAAGTACTTGTTCTTGGGATCGAATTGGGTGGCGTCGGGATAGGCCAGCACGCTGACTTCGGCCAGCCCGGCGATGCCGGGTTCGGCACACGAGGAATGATAGAACAGCACCTTGTCGCCGGGCTTCATCTGGTCGCGCATGAAATTGCGCGCCTGGTAGTTGCGCACGCCATACCAGGCGACGCTCTGCTTGGGCATGGCGGCGAGGTCGTCGATGCTGACGTCGCTCGGCTCGGATTTCATCAGCCAGTAGCGCATGGTCAGGCCCGCTTGATCAGGGTACCGACGCCTTCGGGTGTCAGCACTTCCAGCAATAGGGCGTGCTCGACGCGGCCGTCGATGATGTGCGCAGTCTTGACACCGCTGTTCACCGCGTCGACCGCGTAGCCGACCTTGGGAATCATGCCGCCGGAAATGGTGCCGTCCTCGATCAACTCGTCGACCTCGCGCGGGGTGAGCCCCGTCAACAGCTGCATCTGCTTGTCGAGCACGCCCGGCGTGTTGGTCATGAAAATGACCTTTTCGGCCTGCAGCACGCCAGCGATCTTGCCGGCGGCGACGTCGGCGTTGATGTTGTACGCGTTGCCTTCGGAGTCGGTACCGAGCGGTGCCACCACCGGGATGAAATCGCGTGCGTCGAGCACCTGGATGATTTCCGGGTCGATGCTGGTGATTTCGCCGACCTGGCCGATGTCGAGCATCTCGTCGGCCTTTTCCTTGCTGCGCACCAGCATCTTCTTGGCGTGGATGAAATTGCCGTCCTTGCCGGTCAACCCCACTGCGCGGCCGCCATGCTTGTTGATCAATGTGACGATGTCCTGGTTGACCAGGCCGCCGAGCACCATTTCCACCACATCCAGCGTTTCCTCGTCGGTCACCCGCATGCCCTGGATGAACTCGCTCTGCTTGCCGATGCGCTGCAGCAGGCCGGCGATCTGCGGGCCGCCGCCGTGCACGACCACCGGGTTCATCCCCACCAGCTTCAGCAGCACCACGTCCTTGGCGAAGGCCTCCATCAGATGCCGCTCGGTCATGGCGTTGCCGCCGTACTTGATGACGATGGTCTTGTCGTAGAAGCGCTGGATGTAGGGCAGCGCCTCGGACAGGATGTTGGCCTTCTCGGCGGCAGTGTGGAGGGGGGTCATGATGGCTCCGTATAAGATTGCGCGGATTTTACGCCAATAAAAAAGGCGGCGCGCGGCCGCCTTTCGAGCCCGAAACCGCCGGCTTACTGCACGGCCAGACGCTTGGCCGCGGCCGCTGCTTTTTTCGGCAGCACCAGTTCCAGCACGCCATCTTGATAACGGGCGCTTGCGCTTGCCTCGTCGACCTCATGCTCGAGTGCGAAGCTGCGACCGACGCGGCCGACATAACGCTCGCGACGCAGCACTTTCTCGCCGTCCTTCTGCTCGGTAAGCTTTTTCGTCTCGGCGCTGATCGATACGGTATTGCCGTCGATGGTGATATGGATATCTTCCTTGTTCACGCCCGGGATATCAGCATGCACGGCGTAGCCGGTTTCATCCTCTTTCACATCCATGCGGATCTGCGGCATGTCCCTGTCCAGTTTCACCGGGCGGAAAAAGCCGCGGAACAGGTTGTCCAGGGAATCGGTTTCGAACGGATCGTAGCGGGTCATGTTAGACATCGTGTCCTCCTTCTGGTTGACAAACGTTGCGGATACGCATGATCTGGGGCAACCCGTCCGGCTTTTCAAGAGGCCGGCTTGTCCCTTTGGGCAGCAGCCTCTAAAGTGCCTACGCCCCCACGACGTGGGAACAAGGATCATTCGATGAGCACACTCGACGCGCAAACCTGGTTGGCCGACCATGGGGACTATCTGTTCCGGGTCGCACGACGCCAGTTGCACTCCGACGAACAGGCCGAGGACGCCGTGCAGGAAACCCTGCTCGCCGCGATCGCCGCCCAGGCCCGCTATGCGGGCGATGCCAGCCCGCGCACCTGGCTCACCGGCATCCTCAAACACAAGATCGTCGATCTGATCCGGAAACAGCTGCGCGAAGTCGCGCTTCCCTGCGACGAAGAAGGCGAGGAAGCCGTCGACCTCCTGTTCAAGCAGGATGGCCACTGGGCCGAACCACTACGGCCCTGGGGCAATCCGCAGGCCGAGGCCGAACTCAACCAGTTACGGCGCGTGCTGGACGAGTGTGCCGACCGCTTGAAGCCCGCCATGGCCCAGGTGTTCAGCCTGCGCGAGGTCGCCGGCATGGAAACCGAAGAAATTTGTAAGGAACTCGGTATCTCGCCGACCAACTGCTGGGTACTGCTGCATCGCGCACGATTGTTCATGCGGCAATGCCTGGAATTGAATGGCTTTTCGAAGGCAGGTGCAGCATGAAGTGGATATCGACATGCAAGGAAACCACCGTGCTCGCCTCACGTGCGATGGACGCGCGACTGCCGTTTGCTGATCGGGTGGCCATGCAGCTGCATTTGCTCATTTGCGAGAACTGCACCCGCTTCGCCCGGCAGCTGCATGAAATGCGCCGACTGTTCAGCGTGGAAACGGATGCCTACGATGACGCAAAGGGGCTCACTGACACGGCCCGTCAGCGCATCGCAACCGAATTGCAGGACAAGCTCGATCGCTGAGCGTGTTGCAAGAAGCCGGGATTTTCCGGTGTTGTCGTAACTTTTTTAATTAATATCAGGAGACAAATCGTGTCGAAAAAATCCCTGTTCGTCGCTGCTGCCGGTTCCGCGTTCGTTGCCAGTATGGCGGCCGCCCCCCTCGCTTCCGCCGCAAGCAACCCCTTCGCCCTGTCCGCGCTCTCGAGCGGTTACCAGGTGGCCGACAACCAGGCCACCAAGCCCGCGGACGGAAAATGCGGCGCCACCAAGAAAAAAGCCGCAGAAGTCGAGATGCAGGCCACCGACAAGAAAATGCCGGAAGGCAAGTGCGGCGAGGGCAAGTGTGGCGCCCCCAAAAAGGCCCCCAAGGCTGACGGGATGAACAAAGGCGACATGAAGTAAGCATGAAGCCCCTGCGCCCGTCCGGTGCGGGGCTGGGCTTTCGGCGCGAACTCATCCCTGCGCTGAAAGCCCGCGTCCCTGACGCCATCGATTTTTTCGAGCTTGCCCCGGAGAACTGGATCGACATGGGCGGCGCACGCGGCCGCGACCTGCGCAGTTTTACCGAGCGCTACCCGTTTGTCTGCCACGGCCTGTCGCTGTCGCTCGGCGGGCCGTCACCGCTTGACGACATGCTGCTGCACAAAACCCGGCAGTTCATGGAGTTGCATCAGATCGCACTGTTTACCGAGCACCTGTCGTATTGCTCGGACGACGGCCATCTGTACGACCTGCTGCCGATCCCTTTCACGGAGGAGGCCGTCCACTACGTCGCGTCACGCATCCGGCGCACGCAGGACATCCTGGAACGCCGCATCGCCATCGAGAATGCGTCGTTCTACGCGGCCGCACCGATCGCCGACATGGACGAAGCCGGCTTTATTCGCGCCGTGCTGCAGGAAGCCGATTGCGACCTGCATCTCGACGTCAACAACGTCTACGTCAACAGCGTGAACCACCGCTACGACCCGGTCGAATTCATCCGCGCCATGCCGACCGAACGCATCGTGTACCTGCACATGGCGGGACATCACAACGAAGCACAGGATCTGATCATCGACACCCACGGCGCCGACGTGATCGATCCGGTATGGTCGCTGCTCGACGAAACCTACCGCATCCACGGCGTCGCCCCCACGCTGCTGGAACGCGACTTCAACATTCCACCGCTGGCCGACCTGGCGCACGAGGTCGAGCATATCGCGCGCATTCAGGCCACTTACCGTCCGCATGCCTCCGTCGCCCGCACGTCCTGAATTCCAGCGTTACCAATTCGCCTTCACGGCGCATATCCGCGACCCCAAGGCGAACCCGCGTCCGCACGGCGTGGAGGCGCGGCGCATGAAAATCTACAACACGCTGCTCTACGACAATATCGAGGGATTCCTGCTGGCGTGCTTTCCGGTGTTGCGGCAGGTGCTCGGCACGCGCAGGTGGACACGGCTGGTGCGCGCGTTCTTCAGTACGCATCGCTGCCGCACGCCCTACTTCCGGCAGATCCCCGACGAGTTCATCCAGTTCCTGCAGAACGAATGGAACACGCCGGAAACCTACCCGCCCTGGACGCTCGCACTGGCGCACTACGAGTGGATCGAACTGGTGTTGTCCGTGTCGGACCGCGTCGCCGATCGCGACATCGACGACGCGGGCGACCTGGTCGATGGTTTGCCCATCCTGAACCCGGTACTGGCCAATCTGCATTACGACTGGCCGGTCCATCGAATCGGCCCGCGCCGCAAGATACGGCCTGCGGACACCTGTCTGCTGGTGTTCCGCGATGCGGCCGATCAAGTGCAGTTCAGCGAGATCAACGCCTTCACCGCGCGCCTGCTGACGCTACTGGAATCCGGCACGCTGAGCGGCCGCGCCGCGCTGGAACGCATCGCCGCCGAAAGCCGCCATCCCGACCCTGCGCTGATCCTGCAGGCTGGCGGCGCGCTGCTGGAGGATATGCGGGCGCGCGGCGCGATACTCGGTACGGCAGTTTCACCCGCTCACGCCCGCTGAAGAACGGGCGTGAGCGGGTGACGCGGCTCAGTGAGGGTGCTGCATCTGCATGGCGCCGCCCATGGCACGCGCTTCGGCCTTCACCTCGACGGTCTGCTGTTTGCCGCCTGATTCGATCACCAGCGTGAGCGGGATGACATCACCTGCCGCGATCGGTTTTTTCAGATTCATCAGCATGATGTGGAAACCGCCCGGTTCCAGCGAGACGGTCTTGCCCTTCGGCAGATCGACCGCCTTCACTTCACGCACCCGCATCACGTCGCCATCCATTTTCATTTCGTGCACTTCCACCCGCGGCACGACGCTGCTGGAGACGCCGACCAGGCGCGCATCGGCATCCGACTGGATCTGCATGTAGGCGCCGCCGACGGGCTGGCCCGGCATGGTGGCGCGTACCCATGCATCGGTCACGCTGATATTGGCGGCCCAGGCCGTCTGCGCTGCCAGGCTGAAGACTGCTGCAATCATCCATCCATGTTTCATTCCGGTTTCCTCTTCTCTCAGAAATGCATTGTCAAACCCAGGGTCGCCGCCCAGTCCGCCGTCAGTTGCGTACCGTTCACATTCTGATACAGCGGCAGCTGGACCAGCCCGTAGACCTGGGCATTATGGCCGACCGGCATCGCCAGGCCAGGGGAAAAATACGCATACTTTCCACCGCTGTCGGCCGGTTCGGCATTGCTGCCGGAATCGTGTCCCCGCCAGAGCAGATTGATTTGCGCGAGCGCGTGCACTGCCCCGAGCGGATAGGTCACCCCCGCATCGAGACTGACATGGTCACCCGGCTGGTAATCCTGCCGCTCGCTGACCGCATGCTGCCAGTTCATCTGCGTGTGCCAGCCCGTTTGCGCCAGATGGCCGGAGACGAACCCGCCCGCGATCACGTCGGTGGAACCCGATCCCGGCTGCAATGATCGTTCCGCCAGTTCGCCGTCGGCATTGCGTACCTTGGTCGAACCCGTCGGCAGCTTGACGCCGCCGATCAGGCCGTAGGCCTGGCCGTGCGCGGACTGTGCATCATCCAGCCGCAGATGCGCCAGCACACGCACGTCACCGAGCCGGGTGAAATTCCAGCTTTCCGGTTCGGGGCCGCCAACGCCGTTGAAGACGTGGGAATGGTCACGCGACACCAGCGGGGCCTGCAACGTCACGCCCAGGGAAGAACTGAAGGCATGGCTCACGCTGGCGACCATATTCCGGTTGAGCGTCTTGATCTCGTCGTGTTCACCCGTCACGCCTGCGGCCGTGGTCTTGTCCGTACCGGAACGCAGTTGATTCTGATGGATCATTTCCATGCGCAGGTCCAGGCGTGTGGCGTTTTCCTGCCAGGGTGTCTGGGTATCCCAGTCGGTGTTGATCGTGCAGAACGCCGAACCGCAACTGGCGGCTGCGGCCATCGGGAGAAGCAACAGCGGTAGCGCAAGGCCGGTCTGCCAGGTGGGGTTCATTCGTCACGTCACGCAGGGGTTTCAGTTCGTGCACGATAACAAATTGTCCACCCCCGGCAGTGCGACATATCGTCGCATGTCGTGCGCATGCATCCATCCACCTTTCCTCGACATGCCGCAAACCGCCCGGGCCAGACGCCGTGCGGCATGCGCGAAAGAATGTACGACGGGTTGGCGCCCGGAACGGCATGCAATCGGGGCGTCAACCGCATGGGTTGCGGCGATTTGTCACATTCTCGGCGGCGCGCGGCTTTTTTAGACTCGGGCAAAATTTCAACAACGCCGAGAAGAACATGCTGTTTCCCCGAAAGCCCCTCCCCTTCGCCCTCTCGCTTGCCCTGTCGGCAATCTGGAACAATGCCGCCGCACAGAGCGACGCCTCGCCCGTTCTCCCGGAGACGCCGCTCATGACCGTCGTCGTCGTGGGCGCGCCGGATTCCACCGATGCCGAGCTCAACGGCGTGACCCTGGATGCGGCAAGCCTGCAGCCCCTGCATGCCGCCACCAGCGACACGGCCAGCCTGCTCCGGGACGTTCCGGGCCTCAATCTCCAGGGTGCCGGCGGGGTGTCGAGCCTGCCGTCGATTCGCGGCCTGGGCGACGACCGCCTGCGCATCAAGGTCGACGGCATGGACCTGATCGCGTCCTGTCCCAACCACATGAACCCAGCCCTGTCCTACATCGATCCCACCCGGGTCGATGCTGTCAAGGTATTCGCCGGCATCACGCCTGTCAGCGTCGGTGGCGACAGCATCGGCGGCACTCTCATCGTGGAATCGGCCAAACCGCAATTCGCCCGCGCCGGCGAAGGCGTCCTCACCCGGGGATCGGTCGGCACCTTCTACCGCAGCAACGGCAATGCCATGGGCGCCAACGCCGCCGTCACGGTGGCCGGCGAAAACCTCAGCGTGACCTATACCGGCTCGACCGCGCAGTCGGACAACTACAAGGCGGGTGACAATTTCAAGACGAGCACGCTCACGGGACGACCCGGACATACGCTGCCGCTCGACGAAGTCGGCTCGTCCGCCTACCGGTCGATCAACCAGGCGCTCGCGATCGCGCTGCGCAATGAGAATCACCTGTTCGATCTGAAGCTGGGTCGCCAGCACATTCCGTACGAGAATTTCCCGAACCAGCGCATGGACATGACCGACAACACGAGCGATCAGGTCAATCTGGGCTACACCGGGCAATATCAGTGGGGCGTTCTGAAGGCGCGCGTCTATCACGAGAAGACCCGGCACGAAATGAACTTCGGCGACGACAAGCAGTTCGTGTACGGCACCGCCCCGGGCATGCCGATGAACTCCGACGGGAAGACCACCGGCGTATCGGTCAACGCGGATATCCGGCTTTCCGAACGCGACACCGTGCGGGTCGGCAGCGAATACCAGGTCTATCGACTGGACGACTGGTGGCCGCCGTCGGGGACGGGTGGCATGTCTCCGGGCACCTTCTGGAACATCAACGACGGCCAGCGCGACCGCTACGCCCTGTTCGGCGAATGGGAGGCGCGCCTCACGCCGCAGTGGACCAGCCTGCTGGGGCTGCGCCACGAGACGGTCAGGACGGATGCGGGCGATGCGGCGGGCTACTGCACCAGCGGCATGTGCATGGGCAACCAGCTTGCCGATAGCGCCAGCTTCAACAGCCAGGATCACAGCAGGACCGATCGCAACTGGGATCTGACCGCGCTGGCGCGCTACACCCCGGATGCCACGCAGACCTACGAGGCAGGCCTCGCGCAAAAGACCCGCTCGCCCAATCTGTACGAACGCTACACCTGGTCCACCTGGCCCATGGCAGCGATCATGAACAACTTCGTCGGCGACGGAAACGGCTATGTCGGCAACCTCGACCTCAAGCCGGAGGTGGCGCACACGCTGAGCCTTGCCGCCGACTGGCACGATGCCCGGCAGAAAGTCTGGGGCGTGCGCATCGCGCCCTACTACACGCATGTCCGGGACTACATCGACGCACGCTGCAGCAGCGCCAGCTGCCCCGACGGACAATTCAACGTGCTCAAGTACGTCAACCAGTCGGCCCGGCTGGTTGGCGTCGACCTCTCCGGTCATCTCCTCGCCGCCAGCACGCCCGCGTATGGCGATTTCACCGTGAGCGGCATCGTGAATGTCACCCGCGGCGAAAACCGGGATACGGGTGACAACCTGTACAACATCATGCCGCTGAACGCGAAGCTGGCCCTGACGCAAAAACGGGGACGCCTGACCAACACGGTCGAAGCGCAGTTCGTCGCGGCCAAACACACCGTCTCGGATGTCCGGAACGAAGTGGAAACCAGCGGCTACAGCCTGTTCAATCTGCGCAGCAGCTACGCATGGAAGCAGGTCCGCCTGGACGTGGGGATCGACAACCTGTTCGACAGGGGCTATGCGCTGCCCTTGGGCGGCGCCTATGTCGGCCAGGGCATGACGATGTCCATCAATGGCATCCCCTGGGGCATCGCCGTGCCCGGCCCGGGTCGCTCGGTCTATGCCGGCGTGAACTACCAGTTCTAGGAATGCCGCAGCGGGCTTTAATCCCCGCTGCGAATCCGGGTCCCGCGGCGCTGTGTGCCCGGGGCTCGTTTCATTTCAACGCCACCATTCGACGGCAGGCGACACGGCAAAAAAATCCCGCCGGGCAGGCGGGACAGGTTTGGAGCAGAGCGCGGGTAAAACGCCTGCACACTTTAAAGACGGCGCACGATGCGCACAATTGGACAAATTGCCGCAGCCCGCGGCACCCGGCGACACGGGTATTACAATGCCGCCATGTCGTCAGCGACCGATTCCACCCTGTTGTCCACCCTGCCCGCGCGTGCCCTGCTGGGGCGTCTGCTGGCGGTGCGCCTCTCGTTGATCGGCGGCTGGGCGGCCGGCATCGTCTGGCTGCACTGGGGCCTGCGCATCCCGATGCCGCTGTTGCCGATGGGTGCGGTCCTGCTGCTCATGGGCATGTTCTCGCTCACCACGGCATGGCGGCTGCGGCTGGACTTGCCCGCTACCCAGATGGAATTTCTGGCCCACCTGCTCGCCGACCTCACCGCATTCGCGGTGCTGGTTTTTTTCAGCGGCGGCGTGACCAACCCCTTCGTCTCGCTCATGCTGGTGCCCGTCGTCATCGCGGCGATCAGCCTGCGCCCGCGCTGGGTGTGGCTGCTGGCAGCCGTGGCGGGCGGCTTCTACGGCCTGCTGCTGTTCTATTTCCAGCCGCTCGCCGTGACCGATCCGATCGCCGCCTACGGCATGCATCTGGGCGGCATGTGGTTCAACTTCCTCATCAGCGCAGGGCTGATCGCCTTCTTCGTCACCCGCATGCATGCCGCCCTGCGCACGCGCGACCAGGAGCTGTCCGCGCTGCGCGAAAAACAGCTGCGCGACGAACGCATCGTCGCGCTGGGCACGCAGGCCGCGCTGGCTGCGCACGAACTCGCCACCCCACTCGCCACCATCCAGACCACGGCACATGAGCTCGCGCGCGAATTCGCCAACGACCCCGACATCGGCGCCGATTGCCATCTGCTCGAAAAACAGGCCCAGGCTTGCAAGCAGATCCTCACCCAGCTTGCCGCACGCGCCCAGGACAGTGCGGCGGCCGCCCATCCGCTCGATGCCTGGCTCGCCACCCTGGTCGAGCGCTGGCAGGTGCTGCGCCCCGACGCCCATGTCCGCTTCACGCTACTGAACGACAGCCGCGACTTCATCCCGCCCGAGGGCCTGGAGCAGGCGATCCTGAACGTGCTGAACAATGCAGCCGACGTGTCGCCCCACGCCGTCGAATTCGCAGCCACCGCCAGCCGCGACGCGCTGGCGATCGATATCGCGGATCGCGGCCCCGGCTTTACGCCCGAACAGAAGGCGCAGGCGGGACGCGTGCTGTTCAGCGGCAAGCCAGGGCGCGGCTGGGGCATGGGCCTCGCGCTCACCCACGCCACCCTGGAACGGATCGGCGGCACGCTGACCCTGGCCGAACGCAACGGCGGCGGTACCCGCGTGCGCATCACCTTGCCTTGGACACATCCCGTATGAACAAGAAATTGCTGATCGTCGAAGACGACGCCGATTTTGCGGCGGCCCTGTCGCGCGCCATGGGCAAGCGCGGCTTCGAGACTGCCGTGGCGCACGATGCGGTAGAAGCCCGGTCCGTGGCCACGGCCTTTTCCCCCAGTCATGCCGTCGTCGATCTCAAGCTGCCGGGCGAATCGGGGCTGGCTGTCGTGGCCGCGCTCGCCGCGCGCACACCCGCGCCTGCCATCGTGGTGCTCACCGGCTACGCCAGCATCGCCACCGCCGTCGAGGCGGTCCGCCTAGGCGCACGACACTACCTGGCGAAACCGGCGGATGCCGACGAGATCCTCGCCGCGCTCATGCGCGACCAGCCCGATGCCGCGCTGGAAGTCAGTCCCGAGCCGCTATCCGTGGCACGGCTGGAATGGGAACACATCCAGAAGGTGCTGAACGAACACGACGGCAACATCTCGGCCACCGCGCGCGCATTGAAGATGCACCGCCGGACCCTGCAGCGAAAACTCGACAAGAACCCGCCGAAGGCGGGTTGAACGCCGGGGTCCGTCAGCGCGGGCTAGCCGCCGCTGCCCCAGTCGACCCATCCGGTATACGCCGTCAGCAGCACCAACAGGCCGAACACGATGCGGTACCAGGCGAACACCGTGAAATCGTGGCGGCTGACGAAACGGATCAGGCCACGCACCGCCAGCAGCGCGCTGATGAACGAAGCCGCGCTGCCCACTGCAAACAGGCCGATGTCGTCCGCACTGAAAAGATGCCGGTTCTTGAAGACGTCGTAGAACGTCGCGGCGAACATGGTCGGGATCGCGAGGAAAAACGAGAACTCCGTTGCCGTCTTGCGCGACAGGCCGAAAAACAGACCGCCGATGATCGTCGCCCCCGAACGCGAGGTGCCGGGAATCATCGCCAGTGCCTGCGCAAATCCGACCTTCAACGCATCGCGCCAGGTCATGTCGTCGACCGTTTCCGCACGGATGACGTGCTTGCGCCGTTCCGCCCACAAAATCAGCACGCCGCCGATGATCAGCGCGGAGGCGACGACGATGGGATTGAACAGATAGTGCTTGATCTGCTTGATGAACAGAAAGCCCAGCACCGCCGCAGGCAGGAAGGCCACGATCAGGTTGATCGCCAGCCGCTGCGAGGCCGGCTCGGTCGTGACATTGACCAGCGCATGTCCGAGGCGCGCCCGGTATTCCCACACCACTGCCAGGATCGCCGCGAACTGGATCGCGATCTCGAACACCTTGCCCTTGTCGTCGTTGAAGTTAAGCAGCTGTCCGACCAGGATCAGGTGGCCGGTGCTGGACACCGGCAGGAACTCGGTCAGGCCCTCGACGATGCCGAGGATGAGCGCGTGCAGGAGAATGGTGGGATCGGTCATGGCAAGGGTCTGGGCATGAAAAAAAAAACGCGTCGGGCTGACGCGCTGCGGATTATACGCGGCGCTCATGGCCGCTTCGTGATCGCGGCATTCAGAGAGAAAGCGCTTGTTCAGACTCGCAGGCGGTCACCCGGTTCCGTCCCTGTTGCTTGGACTGGTAAAGGCATTCGTCGGCGGCCGCGATCAGGGCGTCCAGCGTGAGATGGGCGGGCGCACGCTGGGCAATGCCAAAGCTCGCCGTCACCGCGCTTGCGCCGGATTCGTGCGGCACGCGCATGGCCGCGATCGCGGTACGCAGCCGCTCCGCCAGCTTTGTCGCCTCATCCCGATCGGTTTCGGGCAGGAACACGATGAATTCCTCGCCCCCCCAGCGGGCCAGCACATCGCCCAGGCGAATGGATTGCCTGAGAATGGCCGCGGTCGCCTTCAGCACGTCGTCGCCGTGTGCGTGCCCATAGGCGTCGTTGACCTGTTTGAACAGATCGATGTCGAGCAGCATGACCGACGTGGGATGCCCGTGGCGAATGGCGTGGCTCCACAGTGCGCCGGTCTTGTCGTAAAAGGCGCGCCGGTTGTTCAATCCGGTCAGCGGGTCCATTTGCGCCAGCCGTTCGGCACGCAACCGTTCTTCCTGGCCGACGCGCAGCTGGTAGGCCAGCGCCAGGGCAAGCAGCGTGGCGTCGAGCTGCATGCCGATTTCCACGGCACGGAACGTCCAGCTGTTGTGCGGGATGAAGCCCCAGACCGACAAGGTCGTCAGCAGGGCGCCCACCATGGCCGAGAGGGCGGCAATGAGGAAATATTGCGCCGGTTTCTGCCCGGTGCGGACCGAGATGATGCCCAGCAACAGCATGATGCTGCTGAACAGGAACGCGAAGACGAATGCATCCAGCAGCGCATATTTCTGGCTGTCCAGCAGGATGGCCGCCGCCAGCAGAATACCGAAGATGACGCAAAACCCGATGACCGCCTTGCGCACTCGCGGGAAATACACCTGCAGATCGAGAAAGCGGATGGCAAACAGCAGGCCGGACACGCCATACAGGAACATCAGGACCGGGTTGGACCATTGCTGCCAGATGGTCGAATCGGGCCAGAACCAGGCGAAACCATGACCGGTATAGGCGACATTCATGGCGACGAACATCGCCAGGTAGAGCGCATAGTACAGATAGCGCGAGCTACGGAGACTGGCGAAAAGAATGGCGTTATACGCCATCAGGGCGAGCAGGAAACCATAGACGATGCCATAGCTGAATTCCTGCTGCATTTGCCGGAGCCGCGATGTTTCCGGGCTCAACAGATAGATCGGCGCAACCATGGGGTCGGGCGTCTCCAGGCGGATGAACACGTCGCTGGTCCCCGGCTCGAACGTATGGTCGAACACGAAGTAACGGCTGTCGACCGGGCGTTGCGCGAAGGGCAGCGTATCGCCGGCCCGGTACCGTTCGACCGTCTTGCCGCGATACTGGACGTAGACCTCGACCTGGTCGAGCCAGGCGATTTCGATGGACAGTCTTTTCTGCAGCGGCGCGGCGGTCGGGTTGTCCACCGCAAAATGGATCCACGCAGG
This sequence comes from Thiobacillus sp. SCN 63-57, assembly GCF_001725555.1. Classification (NCBI taxonomy): domain Bacteria; kingdom Pseudomonadati; phylum Pseudomonadota; class Betaproteobacteria; order Nitrosomonadales; family Thiobacillaceae; genus Thiobacillus; species Thiobacillus sp. SCN 63-57. The sequence goes on from NZ_MEGP01000004.1 coordinate 54,093, forward strand.
CTTCGAACCAATGCCGAAATTCAGGACCGGGCTGTTCCCCGGAGAGAATTGTCCCGCCTGGTAGGCCGCAATCGCGGCCGGCAGGGTGAGCCGCCCGTCCTGCTCTTTCAGAAATTCCGTCGACAGGCCAATGGCCGACTCATGATCGAGGACGGCTGACAGCGGCTGGGCAGCCACCGGTACGCTGCCCAGCCAAACCAGCATGGCGACAAGCCGAAAAAGCCATCTGAACAATCTGTTGTACAAGTTCGGCGCCGGTCGTGTACTGGAATGTCAGATCTTGCGGTAGACCTCGGCGCCCTGCTTCACGAACTCGACCGCCTTCACCTCCATGCCCTTCTCGAGGGCTTCGGCTTCGTTCAGGCCCTCCTTCGCGGCAAACTCGCGCACGTCCTGGGTGATCTTCATCGAGCAGAAGTGCGGGCCGCACATCGAGCAGAAGTGCGCGACTTTGGCCGACTCCTTGGGCAGCGTCTCGTCGTGGAAGGATTTCGCCTTGTCGGGGTCGAGGCCAAGATTGAACTGGTCGTCCCACCTAAATTCAAACCGGGCCTTGGAGAGCGCGTTGTCGCGGATCTGCGCGCCGGGATGGCCCTTGGCCAGATCGGCCGCGTGCGCGGCTAGCTTGTAGGTGATGATGCCTTCCTTCACATCATCCTTGTCCGGCAGGCCGAGGTGCTCCTTCGGCGTGACGTAGCACAGCATCGCGGTGCCGTACCAGCCGATCATGGCGGCGCCGATGCCGCTGGTGATATGGTCGTAGCCGGGCGCGATGTCGGTGGTCAGCGGGCCGAGCGTGTAGAACGGCGCCTCGGAGCAGGACTCCAGCTGGATGTCCATGTTCTCCTTGATCAGCTGCATCGGCACGTGGCCGGGGCCTTCGATCATGACCTGGACGTCGTGCTTCCACGCCACCTGGGTCAGCTCGCCGAGCGTGCGCAGTTCGGAGAGCTGCGCCTCGTCGTTGGCGTCGTAGATCGATCCGGGGCGCAGGCCGTCGCCGAGCGAGAAGGCCACGTCGTAGGCCTTCATGATCTCGCAGATGTCCTCGAAGTGCGTGTAGAGGAAGCTCTCCTTGTGATGCGCGAGGCACCACTTGGCCATGATCGAGCCGCCGCGCGAAACGATGCCGGTCATGCGGTTGGCGGTCATCGGCACGTAGCGCAGCAACACGCCGGCGTGGATGGTGAAGTAGTCGACGCCCTGCTCGGCCTGCTCGATCAGCGTGTCGCGGAACATCTCCCAGGTCAGTTCTTCCGCCTTGCCGTCGACCTTCTCGAGCGCCTGGTAGATCGGGACTGTTCCAATGGGTACGGGCGAATTGCGGATGATCCACTCGCGCGTCTCGTGGATGTTCTTGCCGGTGGAGAGATCCATCACGGTGTCGCCGCCCCAGCGAATCGCCCAGGTCATCTTCTCGACTTCTTCCTGGATGCTGGAGCCGAGCGCGGAGTTGCCGATGTTGGCGTTGATTTTGACGAGAAAATTCCGGCCGATGATCATCGGCTCGGATTCCGGGTGGTTGATGTTGTTGGGGATGATGGCGCGGCCGCGGGCGACTTCGTCGCGCACGAATTCCGGCGTGATCTCGTTCTGCAGGCTGGCGCCGAAGTTCTGCCCGGGATGCTGGCGGTTCATCAGCGCAGCGAGCTTCGCGCCCTGCGGGCCGGATGCCTTCAGCGATTCCAGGTAGGCCGCGCGGTTGTTGTTCTCGCGGATCGCAATGAACTCCATCTCCGGCGTGATGATGCCCTGGCGCGCGTAGTGCATCTGCGTCACGTTCATGCCGGCCTTGGCGCGGCGCGGCGTGCGGTGCAGACCGGGGAAACGCATCGTGGCGAGTTCGGGATTGGCGGCCTGCTGGCGGCCGTATTCGGAACTCAGGTCAGCCAGCACCTCGGTGTCGCCGCGTGCCTCGATCCAGCGCGTGCGCAGCGCGGGCAGGCCGGTGCGGATGTCGATCTTCGCCGTCGGGTCGGTATACGGGCCGGAGCAGTCGTAGACGAAAATCGGCGGATTCGGTTCGGAGTGCGCGCCGCCTGCGCCATTCTCGCCGCTGAACATCAGCGGCGTGTCGGCCTGGCTGATCTCGCGCATCGGCACGCGGATGTCGGGCTGGCTGCCCTGCACGTAGATCTTGCGCGAGTTCGGCAGCGGCTGCACCGCCGCTTCGTCGACGTGCGCGGTGGCGGCTAGGAATTTGGGGTTGGCGTTCATGGCGGGCGCTCCAGCAGAATTAGGGTGGAGGCCGCTGAGTCAGCCTCGCTATTTAGTCCACGGGAGGCCTGTCAGCCTCCCTACGGCGGTCTCAACCGCATCAGGTTCGAAGGGTATCTCTCACTCCATTCGGCGTGACGGCCGTCCGGAGACCCCTGGCGAGCGGCTCAAGGTAGCGGAATTGTGGAATAATTGCAAGGCAATCCCCCATCTAACTTATTGATAATCAAGGGTACCGCATGGACATGGAGCAGGCGCGCTACAACATGGTGGAACAGCAGATCCGCCCCTGGGATGTGCTGAATCAGGCGATACTCGACCTGCTGTTCAAGGTCCGCCGCGAAGACTTCGTGCCCGAGGCGCACCAGGCGCTGGCCTTCGTCGACATGGAAATCCCGCTCGGCCACGGCCAGACCATGTGGACGCCCAAGCTGGAAGCGCGCGTCATCCAGGAACTCGTCATCCGCCCCACCGACCGCGTGCTGGAAGTCGGCACCGGCAGCGGCTACCTCACCGCCCTGCTGGCATCCCAGGCGGCCGAGGTGGTCTCGGTGGACATCGTCCCCGAATTCACCGCCGCCGCCACGCAGAAGCTGCGTGCGCACGGTTTCCACAATGTCGCGCTGCATCCCGGCGACGCGGCACGCGACTGGCCCGACGAAGCCGGCTTCGACGTCATCGTGCTAACCGGCTCGACCCCGCTGCTGTCGGACGCCTTCCGCCGCCGCCTCCACGTGGGCGGCCGCCTGTTCGCCATCGTCGGCGAGGCGCCGGTGATGCAGGCACAACTGGTCACCTGCACCGCGCCGGGCGCGTTTCGCAGCGTGACGCTGTTCGAGACCTGCGTGGCGCCGCTGCTGAACGCGCCGCATCCGGCCGCCTTCGTATTCTGATGCGCCAGTTTCGCCCCCCCGAACTCGCCGCCCACATCCAGTCCGGCCACACGCCCGTGCTGCTCGACGTGCGCGAACCCTGGGAGTGGAACCTCTGCCGCCTGCCCGGCGCGATCCTGATTCCGATGCGCGAGTTGCCGGCACGCCTGTCGGAGTTGAACAAGAATGCCGAAACAGTCGTCATCTGCCATCATGGCGTACGCAGCTATCACGCGGCGCGCTATCTGGAGACCGCCGGGTTTGTCGACGTCGTCAATCTCGCGGGCGGTGTCGCCGCCTGGGCCGATGAGGTCGATCCGGCCATGCCGCGCTACTGAATACCCTCTACCTAGGACTGGACCCCATGCAATTCAAACCCCTGTCTCTCGCTCTCGCCCTTGCCCTGACGCCAGCCGCCCACGCAGAAAACCTGTCAGCCGTCTTCCAGGACGCGCAGGCCTACGATGCGCAGTATGCCGCTGCCCGCGCCGCCTACCAGGCTGGCCAGGAGAAGGCGATCCAGGGGCGTGCGGGACTGCTGCCCAACGTCAACCTGGGCGGCAATGCCCAGTACAACAAGATCGACTCCAGCCTGCCCGGCGGCGACGCCGACTACGCGTCCAACGGCCTGTCGCTGAACGCCACGCAGCCGCTGTTCCGTAAACAGAATATGGTGCAGTACGAGCAATCCAAGCAGCAGGTCAAGATCGCCGAAATGCAGTTGAAGGTGGCCGAACAGGACCTGATCCTGCGCGTCGCCCAGGCCTATTTCGACGTGCTGCAGTCGCAGGACAACATCGCCTTCATCAATGCGCAAAAATCGGCCATCTCCGAACAGCTGGCATCCGCCAAGCGCAACTTCGAGGTCGGCACCGCCACCATCACCGACACCCATGAAGCGCAGGCGCGCTACGACCTCGCCGTGGCGCAGGAAATCGCCGAGCAGAACAGCCTCGCCATCCGTCTGCGCGCGCTGGAAAAGCTCATCGGCAAGCCGCCCGGCGCACTCGACATCTTCGTGGAACCGGGCGCGCTCAAGGTCGAAGCGGAGTCCATCGACACCTGGGCCGCACGCGCCACCGAAGGCAACCTGCAGGCCGAGATACAGCGCATTGCCAAAACCATTGCCGACCAGGAAGTCGAACGCAACCGTGCCGGCCATTACCCCACGCTCGACGCCGTCGCCGGCTACACCATCAACAACAATCAGAATTTCGGCACGCTGCAGGTGGACACCCGCGCCGCCAGCATCGGCGTGCAGCTCAACCTGCCGATCTACCAGGGTGGTCTTGTCAACTCGCGCGTGCGCGAAGCCGTCGCCAACCAGGAAAAGGCGCGCCAGGACCTCGAGGCCGCGGCCCGCGACGCCAGCCTGCAGGCACGTCAGGCCTGGCTCAACGTCAGCAGCGGCGCGGCCCGCGTGAAAGCGCTGGAACAGGCGCTCACCTCCACCCAGGCCCAGCTCGACTCCACCAAGCTCGGCCTGCAGGTCGGCGTGCGCACCAGCCTCGACGTGCTGAACGCCGAGCAGCAGGTGCTGTCCGCCCGCCGCGACCTGGCCGGCGCGCGCTACGCCTACCTGCTGGCCGGCCTGTCGCTCAAGGCCGCCGTGGGCAGCCTCAATCCCGCCGACCTCGCCGAGATCGACCAGCACCTGAAACCCGCGGTGCAATAAGCCACCGACAGCCTAGACAGGAACGAGCCTGGCCACCCGAGCCGCCGCGCCGCGATGGCGGGCGGCAAAGGCCTGTCCCGCCTCGCCCATCCGGGCACGCGCCGGGGCATCGCCCAACAGCGCCAGCGCGTCACGCATCAAGGCCGTCGCATCGTCGACCCGCCGTGCCGCACCGGCCTCGATCGCGCGGCGTGTCGCCTCCTCGAAATTGAAAGTGTGCGGCCCCACCAGCACCGGCCGCCCCACGCTCGCCGCCTCGATCAGGTTCTGCCCGCCCAGCGGCATCAGGCTGCCGCCGACGAAAGCCACATCACAGGCCGCGTAATACGCAAACAGCTCGCCCAGGCTGTCGCCCAGCAGCACGCGCACATGCGGGTCCAGCGGCGCTTCGCCCAGCACACTGCGCCGCCGGTACGCCAAGCCGGCCGCCTCGATCAGCGCCGCCACCGCGTCGAAGCGTTGCGGATGGCGCGGCACCAGCACCAGCAGCACGTCGTCCGGCGCGGTCTCGGCAAACGCGCGCAACAGCGGCGCTTCCTCGCCCTCGCGTGTGCTTGCCGCGAGCAGCACCGGACGCGATCCCCATTGCGCTTTCCAGGCCGCCCCACGTGCCAACAACGCATCCGGCGGCGCGATATCAAATTTGAGATTGCCGGTGACGTGCACGGCCGGCGCACCGAGTGTCCGCAGGCGTTCGGCGTCGTCGTCGGACTGCGCGGCAACGACCGCGATCCGCTGCAGACACGCCCGCGTCAGCGCCGGCAGCCGCGCGTAGCCGCGCGCCGAGCGCTCGGACAGCCGCGCGTTCGCCAGCACGATCGGCACCTGCCCGCGCGCGGCGGCATGGATAAGATTGGGCCACAACTCGGTTTCCATCAGGATGCCGACGCGCGGCCGCACGCGGCGCATGAAGCGGCGCATCGACCCGGCGTAGTCGTAGGGCAGATAGACGATGCGCGCGAAGCTGCCGTACAGCGATTCGGCGGTGGCGCGTCCGGTCGGCGTCATGCAGGTCAGCAACAGCGGTGCGTCCGGATGCGCGGTACGCAGCGCCTGGATGAGCGGCTGCGCAGCCCGCATTTCGCCGACCGACACCGCATGGATCCACAGCGCGCCCGTGACCGGCACCGGGCCGTGCGCCAGGCGTTCGCCCCAGTGCTGCAGATAACCGCGCTCGCGGCGCCCGCGCCACAACAGGCGCAACGGAATCAGTGGCGCCGCCAGCAGCAGGGCCAGCCGGTAGAGGCTCCAGTCGAGAATCAGGCGCAGGTTGGACATCGCCGCGATTGTACGGGAAGCCCCGCAAAGCTTTCCGTTCTTGTCCGGGAGGCAGAGGGGTGGTTCGACAGGCTCACCACGAACGGAACCGATAGCCGTACATCATCTTTGCTACCCGCCCAAACCTACCCCGTTCGGGCTGAGCTTGTCGAAGCCTGTCCTGAGCTCGTCGAAGCGGCCCTGCTCCCACTCGGATACTCAGCAAAAGGGGTACAGGGACGATTCAAATTCCTCACAAGCAGCGGTGCTAGAATCGACGCCACTCTGGAGGCCCAACAATGAAAATCCTGCTCACCGGCGCGGCCGGGTTTATCGGCATGCATGTCGCGCAAATCCTGCTCAAGCGCGGCGACGAGGTCGTCGGCATCGACAGCCTCAACGACTACTACGATCCGGCGCTTAAGCTCGCCCGGCTCGAACAGCTGAAGCCCTACCCCAACTTCCGCTTCGTCAAGGACGACATCTCCGACCGCATGGTGATGGAGGACCTGTTCGAGAAAGGCCACTTCGACGCCGTCATCAACCTCGCCGCGCAGGCCGGCGTGCGCTACTCGCTGAAGAATCCGCATGCCTACGTGCAGTCCAACCTGGTCGGCTTCGCCAACCTGCTCGAAGGCTGCCGGCACCACGGCGTCAAGCACTTCGTCTACGCCAGCTCGTCGAGCGTCTACGGCGCCAACACCAAGATCCCGTTCTCGGTGCACGACCCGGTCAACCACCCGGTGAGCCTGTACGCCGCGAGCAAGAAGGCCAACGAGCTGATGGCGCACACCTACTCGCACCTCTACGGCCTGCCCACCACCGGGCTGCGCTACTTCACCGTCTACGGCCCCTGGGGCCGGCCCGACATGTCGCCGTGGCTGTTCACTTCCGCCATCCTCGAAGGCCGCACCATCGACGTCTTCAACCACGGCGACATGATGCGCGACTTCACCTACATCGACGACATTGCCGACGGCACCGTGAAAGTGCTCGACCGCATCCCGCAGGGCAACCCCGATTTTGATCACAAGAATCCCGACCCCGCCACCAGCCACGCGCCCTACCGCATCTACAACATCGGCAACCACACCCCGGTGCAGCTGATGGACTTCATCGGCACGATCGAAAAGGCGCTGGGCCAAGAGGCGAAGAAGAACTTCCTGCCGATGCAGGACGGCGACGTGCAGGCGACCTACGCGGACGTCGACGACCTCATCCGCGACACCGGGTTCAAGCCGGCGACGACGCTGGAGTATGGGATTGGGAAATGGGTGGAGTGGTATCGGATGTATAAGCAGCCGAAGTGAACTGTTCGAAACGTTCAAAATGGACTTCTTTAGCTGCTCGATCTCACGATTCGCTGCTAAGGCGTTCGCCTGTTTGGCCTTCCCGGGACGCAGAATGCCGGGCTTAGCGAGCATAAAAAACTAATTAAATGCGATATCCGAAAAACGAAGTTTCGCGCTTAGACAAAGCAGCAATAGTCGCCGACAAAATTCAAAAACATTGGGCAATCAAGTTAGTCTTGCGCCCTATTTTTCTTGTGCTGATACCTGCAGCATTTATTACGTATTTCACCAATGCGAATTTTCACCTAAAGGTTGACGAGGCTTTCCCTTCAGCAAAAGATTTTCTTAATACGGATTTGACCTTTATCGGCTTGGCAATTCTTTGGGCATACCCCTCTGTATTTATTACATTAAGCGGGATTATTTCTGAACGCGCCAAAAAGAATAAGGATCAAATGCCGGTTGAAAATCTCTACGCACTTTTGCGCTGTTTAGACGGTGTAGTTGGGCTTAAAGAAAATAGATTTAGAAATTTTCTGAGTAACAACACGTCAAAAAATGGCACGGAAGAAAAAGAGATATTTCGTTCCATTACACAACCACAGATTCAGATAGCGGAGCTTACAAGGGCCATCTGCGATTTGTTTAATGCGCTATATCCAGAAGGCAATCAAAAATTAATACGCGTTGTGTTGGCTCAGCTGAATGGTGGGAGGGTTGAGGGAATTCCAGTGCATTATCCTAATGATGAGGACCCAGTTGCCAGTCTTGAAATACTAAATTCCCCTTCTTCAACAATAATGACCTGCTTTAAACAGCGAAAAATTATTGTTGTTTCTAGCATAAAAAAAGAAGTAACCCGTCATCATAAAAGAAGACGATTTAATCCATCTGTTGCCACGGAGGAAGGATCAATAATTTGCTATCCGATTAAGTGGGGGAAATCTGACATACCTTTTGTCGTCTCTATACATTGCGACCAGGATGGTCTATTCAAAGAAGCCGAGACGGCCTATTATGAGTTTTTATTAGAACGCTTTGAGCTAAGACTTAGGCTGGAATATAATCTTGCGCTTATCAGACGGGAGACAGACAAATGAATATGTCACTGTACTGGGAGAATGTGAATCTGCCATCGGGGAAATCTGCAGAAATAAAAAAGCGGTCTGCAGAATTAAGGGGCCAGGCAATAAGAGATTTGAAGGCCATGGGTCTAGACACCAAGTGTCTACAATCAACTCCCAAAGAGCCTAAGCCGAGAAAGAAATAATCATCAAAATAGCCCACTAATTTGTGGGCTATTTTTTTGCGTGGCAATAACGCAAAGCTCGGAGGTCAGATATTGCCTTTTGCCCCCCGAAATACGCTGCCGATTTTGCACTACGCTACTTTCAAATCAAGTAAAGCCTCGGGATGCGCAATCGCCACACGCAGTAGCGTTTGCGCCGCGCCGGTGGGCTTGCGGCGGCCTTGCTCCCAGTCCTGCAACGTACGGGTGGACACCCCCATCAGGCTAGCCAGTTCGGACTGAGACATTCCCAGTCGGCTTCGCGCCTCTGCGATGGGCGACAGGGCAACCTGGGTTTTCCGGGCCCCCTTGCCCGCCTTCATCTGGCGGACGGAGTCCAGCAAGTCCTTCTGGAACTGTTCCATTTCCTTATCCATGTTCTATGGCCTCTCGCAGTTGTTTCAAAAATGACACGGGCAGGTTGTCGAACTTCGCTTTCACGTACACCATCAACAACCAGATCTCGCCGTGCTCCAGCTGGTTGAAATAAATGACCCGCGCGCCACCGCGTTTGCCCATGCCGGGGCGCGTCCACCGGACCTTGCGGCAGCCGCCGGAACCCGGAATGACATCGCCCGCGTCCGGGTTGGCGGCCAGCCAGTCGATGAACGCGATACGCTCGGCATCCGTCCAGATCTGGGCTGCTGCACGCACGAAAACGTCCGTTTCGATGACGGTGTACATTAGACAAGAATACGGCACTGCCGTATTGTAGGCAATATCGAAGAACCGTCGCCCTCGGGCAGCAACGTCCGCCTGCCAGCCGCCAATTCGCCATCCACACAGATGAACAGCAAATCAAAGGGGCCTGGCTCGATCTACCCACCGAGCCAGGCCCCTGATTTTGTATTGATGCGCAGAATTGTTGCGCGCTGGCCCTAGGCCTTGGCGGGATAAGCCTCCTTGGCATGCCGCGCCGCTTCGAGTTCCACGGGATCGTAGGCCTTGCCGGACCACAGCATCTCGTAAGCGATTTCTTCGTTGCCGTTTTCGCATAGTTCGAGCGCTCGCCGGAACAGGGGCTGGAAGGTCTCCGACTTGTGCGAGCGCTCGTGGAGTTCGAAGGTCGTCCAGAACGTCACGATCAGCGCTTCGCGGCCTTTCATGGGGCTTTCGACCGCCTGTCCGATGGTCGAGCCTTCATTCGATACCTGCCCGGAATTCAGCGCGACGAAGCCACCGACGAAGCCCGTGTCGGAATGATAGGTCTTGACGTTTTCGCAGAGGAAGGCCACGCGCTCCTGCAGGTCCTCGACGCTGTATTCGGGTTTGAGCACGACGCGGTTCACGGTCACAATGCCGTCGGGGGGGAAATTCGCGATCAAGCCATTCATTTTCTGCTCCTGTGGTGATTGAAAAACATGCCAGTTGTGTGCGGCCACAGGATATGAAGCGAAGAACTATTTATCAAACGATATTTATCGGCACTTACTATCGTATTAATCGATACATTACGCGGCAAGCCGGCCGGGCGAAGAACCTTTATCGGCCCGATGAATCACCCCATACTGACCGATTCGCCCTTGCCTGATGTCGATTGAATCATTTGAAACCGCCACCCCACCTTCCACGATGAATCCCGCCACGGTTAAACGCTACCTGCCCTGGGTCGTGGCCGTGGCGCTGTTCATGGAGCAACTGGACACCACCATCGTCAACACGGCGGTGCCGGCGATGGCGCAGAGCCTGCAGGTGACGCCGCTGAGCCTGAAGGCGGTGGTGGCGAGCTACATCCTGAGCCTGGCGGTGTGCATTCCGGTAAGCGGCTGGATGGCGGACCGCTACGGCACGCGGCGCGTGTTCAGCATTGCGGTCGGCCTCTTCACCTTTTCCTCGATTCTGTGCGGGCTGGCGCTGAACGCGCCGATGCTGGTCGCGGCGCGCATTCTGCAGGGCGTGGGCGCGGCGATGATGATGCCGGTGGGCCGGCTGACGATCATCCGTACGTTCCCCAAATCGGAACTGCTGCAGGCGATGAATTTCGTCATCATCCCGGCGCTGATCGGCCCGCTGCTCGGGCCCACGGTCGGCGGCCTGATCGTGCACTGGGTCTCCTGGCGCTACATCTTTTTCGTCAACGTGCCGATGGGCCTGCTGGCGCTGTGGCTGGCGCAGCGCCACATGCCGGATTATCGCGGCGACACAACGCGCCCGCTGGATGTCGTCGGCCTGGTCCTGTTCGGCAGCGGCACGGCACTCCTGTCCTGGCTGCTGGAAATCTTCGGCGAGCACCGGATCGACGCGACCTCGGCGGCCGTGTTGCTGCTGCTCTGCATGAGCCTGTTGGGCGCGTACTTATGGCATGCCCGCGAGACGCCCCATCCGCTGTTGCGCCTGAGGCTGTTCCGGGTACGCACGTTTCGCATCTCGGTGATGGGCGGTTTCGTCACGCGGCTGGGGGTGGGCGGGATGCCGTTCTTGCTGCCGCTGCTCTACCAGCTCGGCCTGGGCCTGCCGGCGTGGCAGTCGGGCCTGCTGATGATGCCGACCGCGGCGGCGGCCATGGGCATGAAAATCATCGCCCCGCGCGTGCTGGCACGCTTCGGCTACCGCCGCATCCTGATCGTGAATACGGTGATGATCGGCGCCGTCATCAGTCTTTTCTCGCTGGTGAATCCGGCCACGCCGATCGCGCTGATCGTGCTGCTGGGTCTGTCCATGGGCTTCTTCAATTCGCTGCAATTCACCAGCATGAATTCGATGGCCTACGCCGATATCGATACGCCCGATTCGAGCATGGCCAGCACGATCGCGAGTTCGCTGCAGCAGATGTCGATGAGCTTCGGGCTGGCGTGCGGTTCGCTGATCGCTGGCTGGTATCTGGGCGACCTGCCGCAAACCGACCGCGTGGCGGTGACGACCGCGCTGCACCATGCTTTTTTGACGCTGGCCGGGCTGACGATCCTCTCGTCGCTGTCGTTCTGGTCGCTCCGCCCCGGGGATGGCGAAAGCGTCAGCCGGGGATCGGTGCGCGTGGTGGAATGAGCGCTGAAAACAAACGGGCCGGCTTCGCGATTCGCCCGTCTATCGCTCCACTTCCTGCGCGCTGATCATGTTCTGGTAGAGCAGCGCCGAGATGACCAGCGTGTCCTGGCTGTTCACGTTTTCGAACGACAGCCCGTGCAGGAGGGTGGGTTTTTCATCCACCGTGGGACGCGACGCATTCACCGAACGAATCGTGCAGTCCAATACGAGCACATGCTCGGCATCGCCGATCTTGACGCGGAATTTGAGCGTGAGCGGCTTGCCCACGTCGCCCATCTTTTCGCTGGCGGCGAGCAAGGCGCCGCCGAGGCTGATGTCGCGCGCAACGCAGGCATGGCCACGGCCCCCTTCGGCGGTGGCGTGACAGATGATATTGATCCGCCCGCGCGAACTGCCGCGCACGACCAGTCCGCGCACTTCCTTGGGATAGGCGAGATGGATGTGCGGGTAGGGCGTATTGGTGACACGCTTGGCCATCGAGGTGAAGGCGTAGGCCGTTTTCCCGCTGAACAGGCGCACGACGAAATCCTGTCCTTCACGCACCAGCATCAGGCTGCCATTGATAATGGGCGTGGTCACGATGACGCTCTGGCCTTCCAGGTAACCGACCAGGGTGACGAAGCAGCGGGACGGTTCGACATCGGACTGGAACTGCAGCTGTATCGTATCGCCGATGCCCAGCTTGATCTGGTCCAGCGACAGCACCCCGGATTCGCGCGGGGCCGAGGCCGGCTCGCCTTTGCCGGCTTTGGCGGATGGATCCTCCGGGCCGCCGGATGCCGGCTTGTCTGGGGCGGTTGATTTGTGCTGTTCTGGCATGGCGCGTCCACGTGACAATTTTTTCGATGCGGCATGATGGCACGTCAATTTGCCCATGCCCGAATCGGGTTCCCGGACGGGTGCAATTCGACGTTTCGCCGTGATGCCTTCTGGTCATCATAACGATGCCGGCCATCGACGATTCTTCTCCCCTTGCCGCGCCGGCCTTCCAAGTAAACCACACTCGCCGCGTAACGTTCACATGTCGCATGCCGGCCTGTCGCCATATGACGACAGGCTCAATCCGTCCTATCTTTTTGTTTTGTAGGAATATTCCAATAATAGCCCCGTTCCGATGTCGCCGTCAGGCGACGTTTTGGCCTGTTTTTCCCCTTGGCCGAGTCTCTTGGATCGCTTACACGACTGTTTATCAACGGGTTTTCTGTGCTGGCCCATCTGTTGCTTTTCCACCCGTGCGTCCAGTTCCGGCCGCAACCACACCAGAGCGTTTCACCCAGATTCACCCAGATACAGAGAGAGACCCTACCCATGCTCAAATCCTTCATGCAACCCGGCACTGCCAGCAATTCACGCACTGATTCGGCCCGGACGGGCCATTCGGGATATCCGAGCAAACCGGCCGAAGCCGCCAAGCCTGCCGAGCCCGACAAAGTGGAAACGGCCCCGGAAGTCATCCCGTCCACGCGCAACGAAGAGGGCAGCAAACTCATCGTCGGACCGAACATCAAGCTGAAGGGCGCCGAGATCACCGATTGCGAAATCCTGGTGGTGGAAGGCCGCGTGGAAGCTCGGGCAAGGCCGAGATCGACGTGGCGGAAGTGCACGGCACGTTCGAGGGCGAGTTGACCGCCCGCAAGCGGCTGGTGGTCTATGCCACCGGCCGCGTCAACGGCACGATCCGCTACGGGGCCTTGATGGTCGAGGAAGGCGGCGTCATCACCGGCAACATGGCGATGCATACGGCCGGCCCCAGTCTGGCCAAGCTGCCGGACGCCGCGTCGCCCACCCCGGTGTCCGAAGCGGTTCAGGAGAAGGCAGCGGAACTCGAAGAGATTCGTTCCGGGTCCACGTTCAGCCGCAACCAGCGACGCAGCTGACGGCCTTGAGGCAGAGCTGTCTGCGATTTGCGACAGCGCTGCCTGTATCCATCTATCGGAACGTTCATCCCGTCTCCGGTCCCCATACTCGTCCCAACGACCCCCCAAACAGGTCTGTCCATCCCGCCGGAAAATGAATGGCCGGACTGAACTCAGTCCGGCCGACCGGCTCAAACACCGGGTAGTCGCAAACGCATCCTGCAGGTTCGATGCGATGCCATCGACCGCGTGTAAACGGAGCTTCACACACGCCGCGTTTTCGATCGGCAACGCCCTGCGAATTTTCCAGCGAACTGCCTTGTCAAGGAATCATCGCGGCCCCGGCTGCGTTTTTTGCTGCACTGTCTGTCGACGTCGGGTCCCGTATGTTCATCGTTGCGCTCGCTTGTGTCCTGCTCCTGGCCTTGACCACCGTCACCCACTACGAGGCGCTCAGTAGTCTCAACACGCGGCTGGCGTCGCTCGCCATTCCCAACCGCAGCAAGCTCTTGGTCGTCATCTCGACGGCCTTCATGGCCCATGCGCTGGAAATGACGCTCTACGGTCTGACCATCTATCTCCTGACGAAATATTTCGGCGTAGGCGCCCTCAGCGGGCCGTCCGGCCATTCATTGGCAAGCTGTCTTTATTTCTCTGCCGAAACCTATACCTCGCTCGGCTTTGGCGATCTCACGCCCGTCGGTCAGATCCGGATGATTGCCGGGGTGGAAGCGCTGAACGGCCTGCTGCTGATCGGCTGGTCGGCCTCGTACACCTACATTGCCATGGAACGTTTCTGGAACCTGGATGCGGCACGGCGCCACCAATGAGCGCGCGGGCATCGAGAGGTCGGCTTTTCCATGGCGCTCCGTGTCAGCCGTTCGATGCCGCCAGCGCGTCCGCCTGGTCCACGCGCTCCCAGCTGAAATCCGGCTCGGCCCGCCCGAAGTGGCCATAGGCTGCGGTCTTCCGATAGATCGGGCGACGCAGGTCGAGACTCTCGATGATGCCGCGCGGCGTGAGCCTGAAGGTGCGGCGCACCATGGCTTCGAGGGTGTCGTCCGCTACGGTCCCGGTGCCGTAGGTGTCGATCAGGAGGGACACCGGCTCGGCCACGCCGATGGCATACGCCAGCTGGACCAGGCAGCGTTTGGCATAGCCCGCCGCCACGAGATTCTTGGCGATGTAGCGCGCCATGTACGCCGCCGAGCGGTCGACCTTGGTGGGGTCCTTGCCTGAAAACGCGCCGCCGCCGTGGGGGCAGGAGCCGCCATAGGTGTCGACGATGATCTTGCGCCCGGTGAGGCCGGTGTCGCCGTTGGGGCCGCCGATCTCGAACGGGCCGGCGGGATTGACCCACAGCTTGAAGCCCGGCGTGCGCAACGCCAGGGGCACCAGCGGGTCGACGATCTCGCGCGCGACTTCCTGCGCGACCCACGCGGGGTCGAGGTCGCGCTCGATCTGGGTGGAGATGACCACGTTTTCCACGCCGGCCACCCGCTGCCCTTCATAGGCCACCGTCACCTGGCTTTTGGCATCGGGGCGCAGCCAGGGCAAGGCGCCGGACTTGCGCAGTTCGGCCTGTTTCTGCACCAGGCGATGCGCCAGCCAGACCGGATAAGGCATCAGGTCGGGCGTTTCGTCGCAGGCATAGCCGAACATCAGGCCCTGGTCGCCGGCGCCGATGTCGCCGCCCGCGAGCGTGATGCCCTTGTGGATCTGGATGGACTGGTGATTGAAGCGCACCTGCACTTCGCAGGTGTTGGGGTCGATGCCGGTTTCGGTGTCGCGATAGCCGATGTCGCGCAGCACCTGGCGGGCGATTCCCTCGGCGCGCTCGCGAACCTCGTCGAACAGTTCCTTGCGGACGGTCTTGAACTCGCCGGCGATCACCACCAAGTTGTCGGCGACGAAGGTTTCGCAGGCCACCTTGGCCTCGGGCTCCTCGGCCAGAAAGGCGTCGAGGATGGCGTCGGAAATCTGGTCGGCGATCTTGTCGGGATGGCCTTCCGAGACGGATTCGGAGGTAAACAGATGACGGCGGGAATTCATGGTCGGTTTCCTGTGTAGCGTAATGCGAAGAAGGATTTAAGCCTCGCGTGCCGCGAGGCGCCACAGCGACGTGACCTCGGCGGCGCGGGCGGCGTGAAGCGGGTCGGTTTGATCGGCCGCGCGTGGGTGCGTAGGGTGGGTGTCCAGCCGCGCCACGACGTCCAATCCGGCCGCGTCGAACGCATCCAGCAGCCATGCGCGCGTGCGCAGGCCAAGATGCTCGGCCAGGTCCGACAGGATCAGCCAGCCTTCGCCGCCCGGTTCCAGATGTGCCGCCAGCCCGTTCAGGAAGCCAAGCAGCATGCGGCTGTCCGGATCGTAGATCGCGTGTTCGAGCGGCGAATGCGCGCGTGCGGGCAGCCAGGGCGGATTGCAGACGACGAGGGGCGCACGTCCCGGCGGGAACAGATCGGCCTCGACGACGTCCACCCGTCCCTTCAGCCCGAGCCGGGCGATGTTCTGGCGCGCACACGCCAGGGCACGCGGGTCCTGGTCGGTGGCGACGACGTGCTTGATCCCGCGGCGCGCCAGCAGCGCCGCCAGCACGCCCGTCCCCGTGCCGACGTCGAAGGCGAGCGCCGACGAAGGCAGCGGCGCCTCGGCCACCAGCTGTAGATACTCGCCGCGCACCGGCGAAAACACGCCGTAGTGCGGGTGAATGCGTTCGCCGAGCGCCGGAATGTCGACGCCTTTCTTGCGCCACTCGTGGGCGCCAATCACGCCGAGCAACTCGCGCAGCGAGACCACCGACGGCACCTCGCCCGCGCCATAGGCCTCGGCGCAGGCTTCCTTCACATTCGGTGCGCGCCGCAGGGGAATGCTGTAGTCCGCCTCCAGGGGCAGCAACAGCATGCCGAGGGTGCGGGCGCGCTGGGACTGGGCCTGGCGATAAAAATTGAAGGCCTCGATCGGCGACGCGGCGGGCTTGCGCGGCTTGCGGTCGATGCGGCGCGCCATGGCCTGCAGCAACTGGCGCGCATTCTGGAAATCGCCGCGCCACAGCAGCGCAGTGCCCTCGCTGGCCAGGCGATACGCCGCATCCGCCGCGAGGCGGTCGTCCGCAAGCATCACGCGTTTGGGTGGCGGCGACCCGCTTTCCGAGCGCCAGCGGGCGCTCCGGCTCGCGTCGGCTTCGGTCCACTTCAGCACGGCAGGCGGTGTGTCAGGTTGAGGTTTCGTCACAGCTTCGCGCTGCGTCCGCCGTCCACGGCCAGGATCTGTCCGGTCACGTACTGGGTATCCATCGCGAAGAAACGCACCGCCAGCGCGATGTCGTGGGGATCGCCGGCGCGCTTCAGCATGGTGTGCGAGACGATGCGCTGGCGCGAGACCTCATCGAAGTTCGCGTCGTCCTCAGGCCACATGATCGGCCCGGGCGCGATGCCGTTGACGCGTACATCCGGCGCGAGTTCGCGCGCCAGTGACTTGGTGAGCCCCACAAGACCAGCCTTGGCGACGGAATAGACGACGTAGCTTTTCATCGGCCGTTCGGCATGGATGTCGGTGATGTTGATGATGCAGCCATGGCGCTTCTTCAGTTCGGGCGCGGCGGCCTGCGACAGGAACATGGGAGCCTTGAGGTTGCTGCCCATGAGGTCGATCCAGTCCTTTTCGCCGATGGTGCCGACCGGCGTGGGATAGAAACTCGACGCATTGTTGAGCAGCACGTCCAGCCCGCCGAACGAAGAGACGGTCTGGTGGACCAGACTCGGCAGGCCGCCGGTGTCGTTCAGGTCGGCCTGGATCAGCGCCACCGAATCGGGGCGAAGGGCATTGAGTTCGTTCTGCAGCGCGCGCGCCTCGGCCGCCGAGCTGCGATAGTGGATCATCAGGTTGGCGCCGGCCGCGTGCAGCAGGCGCGCCGAGGCCGCGCCCACACGCCTGGCCCCGCCGGTAATCAATACGACTTTGCCATGCATCGGGATTCGCCCTTATAGTCACTCGATTCTGGATTATCCAGCCATTGCGCATTATCCCCGAACTCGATGCTGCCCGTCCCGACTCCCGACGCCTTTGCGCACAGCCAGCGCGTGACCGCGCATCTGCATGCGCTGATCGACGACGCGGGCGGCTGGATTCCGTTCTCGCGCTATATGGAAGCCGCGCTCTACGCGCCGGGGCTGGGCTACTACGCCGCCGGCGCGGCGAAATTCGGCGCGGCAGGCGACTTCGTCACCGCGCCGGAACTGACGCCGCTGTTCGGCCGCACGCTGGCGCAGGCGATTGCACCGGTACTGGCCAAGACCGGCGGCGAGGTGCTGGAACTGGGCGCAGGCAGTGGCCGACTGGCGGCGGACGTGCTGGGCGAACTGGAACGGCTGGGCACCTTGCCGGCACGCTATGACATCCTGGAAGTCAGCGCCGACCTGCGTCAGCGCCAGCAGGAGACGCTTGTGCGCGAACGACCGCATCTGTGCGAACGGGTGCAATGGCTGGATGCGCTGCCCGATCACTTCCGGGGCGTGATCCTCGGCAACGAGGTGCTCGATGCGCTGCCGGTGGAGCTGGTGCATTGGACGGAAGACGGCGCGCAGACGCGCGGCGTGGTGCGGGAAGGAAAGTCCTTCGCATGGCAGGACCGGCCCATCGCCGACGCCGCGCTGCGCGCCCGCGCCGGGACGATCAATCAGGCACCCGGCTACCTGTCCGAGATCAATCTTGCCGCCGACGCACTGATCGCCTCGCTCGCCCGCGTGCTCGACCATGGCCTGATCCTGATGATCGACTATGGCTTTGCCGCCGCCGAGTACTACCATCCGCAGCGCCACATGGGCACGCTGCGCGTGCATGTCCGTCACCATGCGCTCGACGATCCGTTTTATCTGCCGGGCCTGTGCGACCTCACCGCGCACGTCGATTTCAGCGCGGTGGCGCGTGCGGGACAGGACGCCGGACTGGCACTCGCGGGCTACGCGAGCCACGCGAATTTCCTGCTGGGAAGCGGGTTGACCGAATTGCTGATGCAGACGCCGCCTGCGGATGCGGCGGCTTATCTACCGCAGGCCAACGCCGTGCAGCGCCTGGTGTCGCCCGCCGAGATGGGCGAGCTGTTCAAGGTGATCGGTTTTGCCAAGGGCGATCTCGCCCCGCTTGCCGGTTTTGCGCGTGGCGATCGCCGACACACGCTTTGAGATAATCTTTCGGGCCGTTCGTCCTAACTTAGCCAAGAGAGTCAACCGTAATGCCGTTCGGGCTGAGCTTGTCGAAGCCTGTCCTGAGCTTGCCGAAGCGACCCTGTGCCCACCCGGACATGCTCTTCGACAGGCTCAGGGCGAACGGCTCAAGGCTCAGACCAGCGGCAACTGCGCGTCCTCTTCCGGCGGCAGGCGCGTCACCCGCACCGCATGCAACCGACGGCTGTCGGCGCGCAAAATGCTGAACTGGAAGCCGTCGAATTTGACCGACTCGCCGCGCTTGGGCAGATGGCCGAAGCGCGAGACGACGAGGCCGCCGACGGTATCGAACTCCTCGTCGGAGAAATGCGCGCCCAGGGCCTGGTTGAAATCGTCGATTTCGGTGCCTGCCTTCACGCGGAACACGTCTTCCTTCTCGCGGATGATGTTGTCCTCGGTCTCGTCGAAGTCGTATTCATCCTCGATGTCGCCGACGATCTGCTCGAGCACGTCCTCGATCGTCACCAGCCCGGCCACGCCGCCGTACTCGTCGACGACGATGGCGATGTGGTTGCGGTTGGAGCGGAATTCCTTCAACAACACGTTGAGCCGCTTCGATTCCGGGATGAACACGGCGGGCCGCAGCATGCCGCGGATGTCGCTGTCGGATTCGGCATAGTGCCGCAGCAGGTCCTTCGCCAGCAGGATGCCGATGACGTCGTCACGATCCTTGTCGATGACCGGGAAGCGCGAGTGCGCGGTCTCGATGACAAAGGGGATGAAGACCTCGGGCGCGTCATTGATGTCGATGACGTCCATCTGTGCGCGCGGAATCATGATTTCGCCGACGCGCATCTCGGATACCTGCAGCACGCCCTCGATCATCGCCAGGGCGTCGGCATCCATCAAACTGTTTTCGTAGGCGCCATGCAGCAATTCGATCAGCTGTTCACGGTCTTCGGGTTCACGCATCAGCCAGTGGGAGATGCGTTCGAGCAGGCTCGGTTTGGGGGGACTACTGTCGGACTCCATTTTCGTCAGGAAATGAAAGATAAGGATTAGGAATGCGGAATCGCCTCAGTATAACGGCTTCGCGCGATTCCATGATGTCCGCGTCGGCCGGGTCGATGTGGTCGTAGCCCTGCAGGTGCAGCACGCCGTGCGCGTAATGATCCTTCAGCGGCTTGCCCTGCTCGCGCGCCTCGCGCTCGACCACGGGCGCGCAGATCACCACGTCGCCGCCCAGCACGCCGGGTGAAACTTCGCCGTACTCGAAGGTCAGCACGTTGGGCACGTAACCCTTCTTGCGGTAGTCCTGGTTGAGCGCCTGCGCCTCCTCGGCGTCGACGATGCGCACGGTGATCTCGGCAGCATGTTCCAGCGCGGCGGCGACCCAGCGGCGGATCTGCGCGCGACTTGGCAGGTTGTCGGCGTCGCTGGCGAATTGCACCGCCAGGCTGAATTCAGCACTCAATGCTTGTCCGTCTCTGCGCGGCGCGCGGCGTAGGCGTCGACGATGCGGCCGACCAGCGGGTGGCGCACCACGTCCTCCGACTGGAAGTGCGTGAAGGCGATGCCGCGCACGCCTTCCAGTACGTCGTTGGCGTCCATCAGGCCGGATTTCACGTGCTTGGGCAGGTCGATCTGCGTCGGGTCGCCGGTCACCACGGCACGGGCGCCGAAGCCGATCCGGGTGAGGAACATCTGCATCTGCTCGGGCGTGGTGTTCTGCGCCTCGTCGAGGATGATGAAGGCGTGGTTGAGCGTGCGCCCGCGCATGAAGGCGAGCGGCTGGCGCTCGATCAGCCGCGTCACCTTGTCGAAGCCCATCAGGTCGTACAGCGCGTCGTAGAGCGGGCGCAGGTAGGGATCGACTTTCTGTGTCAGGTCGCCCGGCAGGAAGCCGAGGCGCTCGCCCGCTTCCACCGCGGGGCGCGTCAGCACCAGGCGCTTGACCTGCTCGCGCTCGAGCGCGTCGACCGCGCAGGCGACGGCCAGATAGGTCTTGCCGGTGCCGGCCGGACCGATGCCGAAGGTGATGTCGTGGCTGCGGATCTGCTCGATGTATTCACCCTGGCGCGGCGTGCGTGCACGCAGGTCGGCGCGGCGCGTGCGCAGCGCGGGGCCTTCCTCGTCGGCACGGCCGCGGGTGAGTTCGACCAGACCGAGCTGGATGTCGTCGAGGCTCAACTCGTCGTGTGCGCGGTTGTAGAAATGCTCGATCGCCTGCGCGCCCTTCTCGGCCTGCGCGGCGTCGCCAGTGAATCTAAAACTTGAACCGCGGCGGCCGATGGTGACGTCGAACGCAGCCTCGATCTGGCGCAGGTTCTCGTCCATGGGGCCGCACAGGTTGGCCAGCCGCCGGTTGTCTTCCGGGGCGAGACGCAGTTCAACGATGTCGGTTTTCAAGCGGTTTCGCTCTCGGTGATCGCCACTTCGCCGCGCAGGCTGTGCGGGTAGGCTTCGGTGATGGTGACGTCGACGAACTGCCCGATCAGGCGCGGCTGTCCGGCGAAGTTGACGATGCGGTTGTTGTCGGTTCGGCCGGCGAGCTCGTCGGCGTTCTTGCGGGCGTGGCCTTCGACCAGCACGCGCTGCACGGTGCCGACCATGGCCTGGTTCACCCGCTGCGCCTGCGCCTCGATCTGCGCCTGCAATTTCATCAGTCGCTGCGTCTTCAGTTCGGCTGTCACGTCATCGGGATAATCCGATGCCGGCGTGCCTGGGCGCTTGCTGTAGATGAAGGAGAAGCTGGCGTCGAAGTCGAGTTCGCGGATCAGTTTCATCGTCGCCTCGAAATCGGCCTCGGTCTCGCCCGGAAAGCCGACGATGAAGTCCGACGACAGGCAGAGGTCTGGCCGCTGCTCGCGCAGCTTGCGGATGATGGACTTGAATTCGAGCACCGTGTGGCCGCGCTTCATTGCCGCGAGGATGCGGTCGGAGCCGGACTGCACGGGTAAATGAAGATGCGACACCAGCTTGGGCAGCTTGCCGTAGCACTCGATCAGCCGCTGCGTCATTTCGCGCGGATGGCTGGTCGTGTAGCGGATCCGTTCGATGCCGGGAATCTCGTGCACCATCTCCAGCAGGAAGGCGAAGTCGGCGGTGCCGCCTTCGTGCAGCGCACCCTGGTAGGCGTTGACGTTCTGGCCCAGCAGGGTGACTTCCTTGACGCCGCGTCCGGCAAGATCAGCCACTTCGGCGATGACGTCGTCGAACGGGCGCGAGACTTCCTCGCCACGCGTGTAGGGCACGACGCAGAAGGTGCAGTACTTGGAGCAGCCTTCCATGATCGAGACGAAGGCCGACGACCCTTCGACGCGCGCGGGCGGCAGGTGGTCGAATTTCTCGATTTCGGGAAAGCTGATGTCGACTTGGGCGCGCCCGGTCTCGCGCTTTTTGGCAATCAGTTCGGGCAGCCGGTGCAGGGTCTGCGGACCGAACACGACGTCGACGAAGGGCGCGCGCGACACGATGGCCGCACCTTCCTGGCTCGCGACGCAGCCGCCGACGCCGATGATGAGATTGGGATTGGCCTGCTTCAGGTGACGCACCCGGCCGAGGTCATGGAACACCTTCTCCTGCGCTTTCTCGCGCACCGAGCAGGTGTTGAACAGGATGACGTCGGCATCGTCCGGCGTGTCGGTCGGGGTCAGCCCTTCGGCGGCATTGAGCACGTCGGCCATCTTGTCCGAGTCGTACTCGTTCATCTGACAGCCGAAGGTTTTGATGTAGATCTTCTTCATGAGGGTGCCGGGACAGTGAATAGACTGGGGGCGGGAAATTCGCTGCTGGTTTCGATCAAGTAAGTAGCAATAAGGAACGGGGCGCCAGCATCACCCTTGCCTGCCTTCCGATTACGTGGAACCCGCCGAAGCCGACGTCCGATTGGCCGCAGTTCCAATGCTGCGGTCTTCTTTCGCTTCCACGGCCTCCACTTCGTGCATATGTGCCTCCAGGGCACGTTCCTTTTCGACCAGTTTTTTGAAGCGCTTGGTATTGCTGCTGTACTCGCGTGCTCCGACATAAAAGACCACGATCCCGGACAGGACCAAAAGGAATCCGCTGACTTCAAAGAACGGGTGACCGATCAGCTTGATGAATGCGATGCCAAGAACCGCCATGGCAATTGCGGTCCGGCTGTAGGCCAGAAAGGTGCGCTTGTTGGCCAGAACCGTGCGATCCAGCGCGAGCCAGTCGCGCAGAATCATGGCTTCGCGTTCGAATTCCAGGTAGGGGTCGTCGATCACACTTTACCTCGTCAAATCATCTGTCGTTAATCGGGCCGGGACGAATGTTGCATTCTTGTGACGCATGAACGGACAGATTGTTCCAGCTTCAAGAAGCAGGTCGGCCACGTGCCATTGACCGAGACGAAACGGCCTGCATCGCTGCAGGCCGCTGGTGTTCTGGTGGTGATGAGTGGACTTGAACCACCGACCTACGGATTATGAATCCGTCGCTCTAACCGACTGAGCTACATCACCCTTGGGACTGCTTTTCCGGCTGAGGACCGCCGAAAAGGCGCGCATTTTAGCTGACCCGGGCATGTGCTGTCAAAGTGGCCGGGGAATTCACTGCGGCCGCAGTTTGGCCAACTCGTCGAGCAGGCTGATCAGCAGTTCGCGCCCCAACGGTCCCATGCCGGCGACGAGCTGGTCGGTGTCGCGCTCGCCGTTGACGAGCCGGCGCATGCGGCCGCCCAGCAACGCCATGTCGCCGCCTGCTTTCATCATCTGTTCGGCCATGTTGGCGAGCACCGACATCGCCTGTGCATCGCCGCGCGCCGAGGCGTCGATGAGCGCGGCCAGTCCTGGGGCGGCGCTGCTGCCGTCCGGCTGGGCATCCAGCGGCGGCAACGTGGCCGGATTGTCGAGGCCGCGCAGGATGGCGTCGAGCAGGATGCTGTCTTCCTCGTCCAGCCCCAGCTTGATCGAGGGATCGCGGCGACCGTCGATCACGTGGCGCAATGCGCCGACCAGTCGCGCCCATCCGGCCTGCTCCGCGGCATCGAGCTGTTTCATCAGGTCGGGCAGCTGGCTGCGATCGCGCAGCGAATTGACCACGGTGTGGATGAAGGGCGCGTGGACGCGCAGGACCTGTTCGACGGCGGGGGGGAGTTGGGCCATTTTGGTAAACGGTGAGCGGTAAGGGGTGAGCGGATTGTCCGGTCAGGGGGCGGCGTTGGCAATGGCGGGGCGCAGCGGCACATTCTCGATGCGCCAGTGTGCGCCTGCCCACGCCAGGAGTTCAGCCGGCCCGGCATCGTTCAGTTCCGGCGGCGACGGATGGCCAAGCACGACGAGCGCCTGCGCCAGCACCGCGCCCCGTCCGCTCTCGGGCAAGGTCGGGGCGAGGGTCTGTTTGGACAGCTTCTGGCCGGCGGCGTTGGTGACGAGCGGCACGTGCGCGTAAACCGGCGTCGGCAGACCCAGCAGGCCTTGCAAAACCATCTGGCGCGGCGTGTTCCACAGCAGGTCGGCGCCGCGCACGACGTGGGTGATGTCCTGGAAGGCATCGTCGACCACCACGGCCAGCTGGTAGGCGAACAGGCCGTCGGCACGTTTGACGATGAAGTCGCCGACGTCGCGGGCCAGGTTCTGTTCCAGGTCGCCGTGGATGCGGTCGTGAAAGTGGAAGTTTGCATCCGCCACGCGCACCCGCCATGCCCGCGCGACCGTACCGGGCGGCAGGCCATTACGGCAGGTGCCGGGATAGAGAATCTCGCCCTCGTGATTGCGCGGCACCTGGGCAAGCTGGCTACGGGTGCAGGCGCACGGATAGACCGCGCCGCAGGCTTTCAGCGCATCGAGTGCCGCGGCATAGGCATCGTCACGCTGCGACTGATAGAGCACCGTGCCGTCCCAGTGCAGGCCGTAGGCTTCCAGCTGGCGCAGGATGGTGTCGGCCGCGCCGGACTCGCAGCGGGGACGGTCGAGATCCTCCATGCGGACCAGCCAGCGCCCGCCGGCTGCGCGGGCGTCGAGCCAACTCGCCACGGCGGCGACCAGCGAACCGACGTGCAAGGGTCCGGTCGGAGACGGCGCAAAGCGCCCGACGTAGGGGACGGAATTCACCCGGCCATTATGCCGGGGCGGGTATGCCTCCGGCCACCGGCCCTGTATGCAGGGTTTGATAGAGCGCGAGGATGGCTTCACCCATGCGCGCTTCGCTCCAGTTCGCCGCGTAGGTCCTGCCAGCCGCGCCGAGTGCCTGTGCCGCGGCACGGTCCGTCAGCAAAGGCGTCAGCACCCGGGCAAATCCCGCGACATCGTCCGGCGCAATGCGGCAGCCCTGCCCTTCCTGCAGCACGTCCCGGGTCCCCATCTCGGCCAGGCCGACCACCGGCACGCCGAGCGCCATCGCTTCCAGCAGCACCAGGCCCTGGGTTTCGGTCTTGGAGGCGAAGACGAAGGCATCCGCCGCGCAGTAGCAGGCCGGGAGTTCGGTCCGGCGCTCGAGGTAGCCGACGAAGCGCACGTTGCCGGCAAGCCCGCGCTTCGCCACTGCGCGTTCGAGCGACGCGCGCGCGGGGCCCTCGCCGGCAATGACGAACAACACATCGGGCAGGCTGCGGCGGACTTGATCGGTCACCTGCAGCAGGAAATCCAGGTTCTTCTCGAACGCCACGCGTCCGACATAGGCCATCACCGGACGCCCGGGCGCGATGTCGTGGCGGACACGGAACGCGGAGCCGTCGCAGTTGGAAAAATCGGCCAATCGCAGCCCGGTGGGAATGATGTGGATGGGACTGCTAACGCCATACCCCAGCAACGCCTGCTTCATCGCCGACGAGGGCGCGATCACCGCGGTGACGCCATCGCATTCCTTGCGCGAGATCATCCGCGCCGCCGCCGCCAGCCAGGACTTCGGCAGGAAAGGCAGATAGTGGTGGAAGTATTCCTCGAACAGCGTGTGGTAGGTCTCGACGCACGGCAGGCCATGCCGACGTGCCCAGCGCACGCCGGCGCGATGCGCCAGGAAGGGCGTATGGATGTGGACGAGGTCGAAGTCGGCGGGATCGAGCGCATCGAGTGCTAGTGCGAGTGCGCGCGGATGCATCAGTCGGTCTTCCGGATCGCGCGGAATCTGCCAGCCTGACACCCGCACGATGCCAGGCTCGGCGGCCGCGGCCGGATAGTCCGGCGTCACCAGCACGCTACTGTGCCCCGCCTCGGTCAGCGCCTGGCGCAGGGTTTGGATCGACGTGGACACGCCGTTGACGCGAGGGAAATACACGTCGGACACCATCAGGATACGCACGGCAGACTCCGCCAGAAGCAAAGCCCGTGTTGTATGGCAAGACGGTTACAGGGTGATTACAGGTCGATGCCGGGCTGCGCCTTCACGCCGGCGCGGAAGGCGTGCTTTTCGTCGGCGATGACCGACACCGTGTCGGCCAGCTCGATCAGCGCGTCGGACGCGGCGCGCCCGGTGACGATCACGTGCTGCATCGGGGGCCGGTTGGCCAAGGCGTCGAGCACGACGTCGCTGTCGAGGTAGCCGTAGCTCAAGAGGTAGGTCAGCTCGTCGAGCACCACCAGCTGATAGGACGGGTCGCCCAGCATGCGGGCGGCGATCGCCCAGCCGCGTTCGGCGGTGGCGATATCCTGCTCGCGGTTCTGCGTATCCCAGGTGAAGCCGTCGCCGGTGACGTGCCACTCGACGCCGGGCTGCCTGCCGAGGAAGGCTTCTTCGCCGGTATCGGTACGGCTCTTGATGAACTGCACCACGCCAACCTTCATGCCGTGCCCAAGCGCGCGCGCCATCGTGCCGAAGGCCGAGGTGCTCTTGCCCTTGCCGTTGCCGGTGATGACGAGGAGCAGGCCGCGTTCGTCGGTGGCGGCGCCGATGGCGGCATCGATCAAGGCTTTTTTACGTGCCATACGCGCGGCATGGCGGGCATTGCGATCTGCGGATTCAGTATTCATGGTGAGACGGGGAAGCGGGAACAGGGGACAGCATAGAGCAAACGTCCGGGGGCAATGTATCTATCCGCGGCTTCAGGCCGGCACCAGGCCGGGAAATGGATGCAGCGCGGGCTGCTCCGGCCGCGCGATGAAATCGACGATCGCCTGGGCGCCCGTGCCCTGAACGCAGGCATCCACATCAAAGGCCGCACTGATGCGCGAGGACGTCAAGGTCGACGCTGTCGGGCCATAGGCAAGCAGCCTGCCGCCACGCATGATGGCGACGTGGGTGGCATAGCGCGCCGCCAGGGTCAGGTCGTGGATCGACGCAATGATCAGTCGGCCAGCGCGCGCCAGTGCGGCCAGGCGCGCGACCCCGTCCATGGCATGTCTCGGGTCCAGGCCGGAAAGCGGCTCGTCGGCGATGACGATCTCCGGCTCGCCAACCAGCGCCCGTGCCAGCATGGCCCGGGCCAGTTCGCCGCCGGACAAGGTGGTGGCGGGTTGACCCGTTTTATGGCTCAGGTCGCACAGGGCGAGCGCCGCCTCGACCTTGCGCCATGCCGCGCTGTCCAGATCACCGAAAACAGGGAGTTGCGGCATGAGTCCCAGGGCCACCAGACGCTCGACGGCCACCGGCCACTCCACCCGGGCATTTTGGGGAATGTAGGCGCGGCGACGTGCAAGCACGCGCCGGTCGATGGCGCGGATGGGTCTGGCGTCGAGTCGCATCTGGCCGCGAGACGGCCGTTCCAGGCCGCTCAGCATGCGAATGAGCGTGGACTTTCCGGCGCCGTTGGCCCCCAGCAAGGCGACGAACTGTCCGCTCTCGCACGCAAGGTCGATATTGCTGACGAGGCTGCGCCCGGCGATGTCGAAGCTCACGTTCTCGGCATGCAGGACGGTCACGGAGACATCCTCCGCAAGCGCAGGACCAGCCAGAAGAAGAAGGGGGTGCCGATCAGGCTCGTGAGCACGCCAAGCTTGAGTTCCGCGCTCGTGGGAATCACGCGGATGGCGATGTCGGTCACCAGCAGCAGCAGGGCGCCGAACACGGCCGACGGCAGAAGAATCCGGCTCGGCCGATATCCGACGAAGGGCCGGACGAGATGGGGCGCGACAAGCCCCACAAAACCGATGGCGCCCGCCATCGCCGTGGCCGCGCCGACCGAAAACGCCACGCCGGCCAGCGCGAGCACCCGCAGCCTGTTCAGGTTGACGCCCAGACTCTCGGCCTGCGCCTCGCCCAGCGTGAGCGCATCAAGCCCGCGCGGCGTGGCCGCCAGGCAGAGCCAGCCTGCCAGGACGAAGGGTGTACACAATGCAATCTGGCGCCATTCCTTTTCGGCGACCGATCCCAACAGCCAGGTGGTGATTTCATACGCCGCGTAGGGGCTGGGCGCGAAATTCAGGGCCAGGGCCAGCCCGGCCGCCGCGAGGCCGGACACCGCCGAACCGGCCAGGATCAGCGTCAGCGTCCCGCTACGTCCGAACAGAAACGTCAGCGCGCCAGCAACCAGCGCACCCGCTATGCCCAGCAGCGGCGTGGCCAGGGCAAACCGGGCGGCCAGACCGAAATAGATCGCGATGACCGCACCCAATGCCGCGCCGCCCGATACGCCCAGCAGCCCCGGCTCCGCCAGCGGATTACGCAACAAACCTTGCAGCACCGCGCCCCCGAGGCCCAGCGTCGCGCCGACCATGAGCGCCAGCACGGTACGGGGTATGCGCAGCTCGGTCACGATCAGCCAGGCGAGATTGGGTTTGGGCGCTGCCAGTCCATCGAACAACACGACGGGCGGCAGCCAGACCTTCCCGATCACCAAGGATGCGCCGGCCGCCGCCAGCAGCAAGGCCAGCATCAGCGGCATGGGATCCTGGCGCAGCCTTACCATCGCGGCCGACCGACGGGAAGTTCGCGGTACAGGTTACGCAGCGCGATCGCCGCATCGGCCGATTGCGGCAGACCGCACGCATAGGCAGCATCCGGATAGCCGATCCGGCGCCCACGCCAGTATCGTTCGATCAACGGATGCATGGATTGCGCATCCTGCAAGGACGGACCCGACCATCGGGTTTCGCCTTGCAGGATGGCGTCGGGCCGGGCTGCCAGCAGTTCTTCCAGCCCGAAACTGCCATACCGGCTGTCGGGAAGGCGGGCGGCGATATTGTCTGCGCCGGAGGCCGCAATGATCTCGTTTGTCAGCGTGCCCTTGCCCGGCACGGCCTGGCTGCCGCTCCATGCGACGACCCGCAGGGGACGCACGGGCTGATGGGAGGCGAGCCACGCCAGTTTCCGGTCCATCTCCGCCAACAAGGCATGGGCCTGGCCAGGTTCGCCCACCGCCAGGCCAACCTGACGGACGACCCGGCGGATATCCGCAAAACTGTTGGCCGCCCCGACTTCGACCACGCGTGCGCCGACCGCCTTTGCCAGCTTGCGGGCCATCGGCGCGGAATCGGTGCCGGCAAGAATCAGATCCGGCTTTTGCAGCAGGATCTCCTCGGCGGTTCCGTGGTTGACGGCGACGCCCGTATCGGCCCCCGGCAACAGGGCCTCGACCGCATCGTGGGCCAGATAGGTGATCGACGCGATCCGATCCTTGGGTACCATCATCAGGAGCAGCACATCGTTGCACAGCATCATCGACATGATCCGGGTCGGCTTCCGGACCGCGACCGGTGCGGGCAACGCGCCGGATGACACGCCGTCCGACGGCAGGCCTTCCGTCCCCGTGGCCGGGCCGGCACAAGCCGGAAGGAGCAGACACATCAACGGCAGGCACGCCAGCCGCCGACACACGCTTGCCGCTTTCAACGACAGCTCATTCTTCCTCGGCGTGGTCATGATGCGCGCGCCACGCGGCAACCAGGTCGCCCGGACTGCGTTGTGCGATCCGCCGCAGGGTCAGGCGGGCGACCGCGCGGCCGCGCCGGGTGGTCGGCCAGGCGAATGCGTCGGGACGGGTTCCCGACGCGACGGCCGCTTCGACGCCGGCACGGATACGCGCCTCGCCTGGCAAGCCATGGCGATCCAGCAATTTCCGGAAGTCGGCGTCCAGTTCGGGTTCGAACGGCACGCGCCGCCCGAGCGCATCGCGCCAGGGCGAACGCGGATTGAACATCAAGACCGGCTGAAATCCACGTGGAATGGGCGCGTTCGCATCGTGGGTCCGTCCCGACTGGATGAGCTTGGGCAGAAGGTGCGTATGCGGACCTTCCGGGCTCTCGCCGTCAGGCGGCGGGATGGCGGCAAAGACCTCGATCCTGCCGGCAGGCGAAATCAGCACCCGGTGGGGCTGGGCACGCAGGACGTCGGCCATCAATGCACCGCCATGGGGGCCGAATACGTCCTGGTTCTGCAACGCGAGCAATGTGTCGATCAGGCGCGCGTCGCGGGTCCGCAGGCAGAACCGCACGTGGCCGATCCCGGCCCCCAGATCGAAGATCGCGGCGTCCCGGTCCTCGTCGCGTACCGCGTCGGTATCGTGTCCCAGCGACTGGATGACGCCTCGGCGCGCCTTGTCGGGAATCGGCAGGCAAAAGGCCAGCGAATGCCCCCAGCTTTCCCCGTCGCCTGACAGGGTGTCGTAAGCCAGCACGCGCGGCTCGACATCCAGGTTGATCCGGATGGCAGCACGCGCCGTGTACAGGCACTGCGCGCTTGCGGTGATCGTCCGCGTGGCGGGCTCGTCGTCGTCCCGGACAAACTCGCCAACCGCACCAAACGTACCGATGCTCCAGCCATGCCGCGTATCGTTCAGCAATCTGCCGACCAACGCCGCATAGCCGCTTGCGTATCGATGCTCGATACTCATTTCGCCCGACATACCCACTCCCGATTCCTGACAATGCGTTCCCGATCCTGGATGACTGGGCAGCTCGGACAGAAACGGCGTCGGAAACCCTTGTGCTGGAGGCAGCACGCCTTGAGTATCTGGCACACCTCCGAACGGTCGCCGCTCGCGATCACATACGTTTCCGGCAGTGCGCGCGCCAACTCCGAATGCCGCGCCAGCAAGGCACGGGCTGCCCTGACGGCCTGTTCACGGTCGCCAAGCAACTCGCCTATCGTGGAAAACTGGGCCAGCCAGGACGAGGCCAGCATCGACCACAAGGCGTGGCGGGAATAGCCGGACCAGCGCCGCAGGCTTTCCAGTACCGGTTCGCTGAACGCCAGGAGACTGGCGAGCACGCCGGGGCCGATATCGGCCGGATTGCGGCTCGCCAGGAGATCGGCCTGCCGGATCCAGACGCCTTCGACCAAGGTGGACGCGGAAAAGCGCAGCGCGAAATCATGGATGCGAAGCGTCCGCCGCTCTGCCAGATAGGCCGCAATGATGGGCCCCGCCGCCCAGCCATGGCGCAACAGCAGTGAAGCCGCGGCTGCCCGCCTGTTTGCGCCGAAACCGGCGTCTGCCAGATGGACGATGAAATCGGCCAGCGCACCGGTTTCCGGCGTCATCAGCGCGTCCGCCTGGATCCAGTCGTCCGGGTCGTGAGGGTCCACCGTAACCCTGAGCGCGCCGGTCAAATGCGACAGTCGTTCGAGCAGTACCGGTACCGACACATCCGGCTGGAAAAGGGCCTGCACCATCTCGCCGCTATGCCGCCTCATAGTGCCCAAAGCCTTTGCTGGTCTGATCGAACGCTTCCGGTTCCCGGCCGAGATAGCGAAAGGCGATATCCCGCCACATCGACAGCCTCGACCAATCCGGCCGCTCGGCAAGCCGGTCTCCGGGCAACACAAAAGGATTGGCGAAATAGATGGTCAGCATGGACACGCCCGCCGCGTTGCGCATCTCGAATCCCCAACTGTTGGGCGCCCCCCGGTCATCCAGTGTGCGAAAGATGCTGGCGTTCGCCGGACGCAACCCACGCATCCGCGCCTCGCGGTCCGAGTCCGCATCGGGGGTGTCCGATCCGATGCACAGATGGAAATGGGGGCCGTTGAACCCGATCGTCAGGAATTCGCCGTCCCGCTCGATCAGGTCAGGCGCACAGGGACACGTCCACTCATACGCCGCGCCACTGACAGACGGGCCAAAAATCAGCTGGTCCCAGTAGCACAGGAACGTGTCCGCCAGAAAATCGTGAAGCGTGTCCGGATCGGTCGGCATCGGCCAGCGATGAACGCGCGGTTTCCCCGCGCCATCCCGTTCGATGATGGGCTTGCGCCCTCCACGCTGTTTTGCCATTCCCGTTCCTTCCGGTTTACCGCCCACCCCACCCTCGACCTCAAAAATCACGGGACAGGGAGGCTGCATCAAGGTGATGCCGCTTCAAATGCATTTACCGGTCCACACCCGCCGCCGGAAACACCATATTAAACAATAAAAAATGTTTTTTCCAGATTAATCCAATATTAATTCATCAATGTTCAAATAAACAAAACATCTATTTCAATAGATTGATTTATATGAATAAAATTCAGGATATTTCGCAGATAGCGAAAAACTATGGCGCTCATAGCTTTCCGTTATTCGCTGGTTAATTTGACAGAATCGATTAAATAAATAAAAATCCGGCAATCAGGTGCCAGAAATGATCTTCTATCGTCCTGGATAAACGGGAATCAGGTGCGTGGCGCAATGCCACCATGCCTGGGCTGCCCCCGCAACGGTAAGCGTTAAACGATGCATCACACACGCCACTGGATTCGTCCGGGAAGGCGATGCATGCGGCGCGAGCCCGGATACCGGCCTGAACCCCGCGTGACCTGCGTCACGCGGCGGATCGTGCAACGTGCCCGCGGGGAATCGGGCACCCAACCGGAAACCATCATGCGTCAAACCTCTCTCGCCCTTGCCCTCGTCACGGGCTTCGCGATACCCGCCTGCGCGGAAACCCTGCCGGAATTCGTTGGCGATACCATCGTGGTCACACCAACAGGCTACTCACAAAAACTCGCGGCCCCCCTGCAACACACTACGGTCATCACGCGTACCGATATCGAATCATCCAGCGCTAGCGATCTGCCCACTCTGCTGCGCCAGGAGTCCGGCGTGGAAATCACACAGAGCGGCGGCATCGGCACACAAAGCGCGATCCGCATTCGCGGATCGGAATCCGATCATGTACTGATTCTTATCGATGGGGTTCGCGTCAATTCAGCCAGCGCTGGCACGACCGCCATCGATCAAATACTGCTGGACGAAGTCGAACGCATCGAGATCGTGCGTGGCAACGTATCAAGCGTGTATGGCTCAGAAGCCATCGGCGGAGTGGTACAAATTTTCACTCGCCAAGGCGATGGACAAATGAAAGTTTCCGGCCGCGTTGGCTTAGGCACAGACAACACCCGAAAACTGGCATTGGCCATTGGCGGTTCTCTAAACGATACACGCGTGCACTTCGGCGTATCGCACATGCAAACCAGCGGATTCTCGAGTGCACGTGCCGAGTTCATACCAAGCCCTTTCGTTTTCGCACCAGCCGATACAGATAATGATGCCTACCGCAACACCACGCTCAATCTGGCGTTGTCACATCGCCTGCAGGCCGGTCATGAAATTGGGATTACAGCTTTCCAATCGAACGGCAATATCGAATTCGACGGCACATCAAGCAACCACAGTGACCAGACCCTCACGGCTTTATCCATATACAGCGACAACCACTGGCTACCAGGCTGGCATAGCCGTATGCAGGTTTCCCAAGGGATTGACGATCTGGTATCTGATTTCAATGGCGTAACAGGCGACCGTTTTAAAACTCGAAATAGCCAGTTCACGTGGCACAACACCGTAGACGCAGGACCCGGCGCGTTGCAGTTGGGTATCGAAGGGTTGTGGCAACGTTTCGATACCAACCAAATCTATAGTGATGACGCCCGCCATGTGAACAGCGCACTCGTCGGATACACCTTGGATGCTGGGGCTCACGACTTACAATTGAATTTACGGCATGATCAGTACAGCGATGTCGGCGGCGCAACGACTGGGTTGGTTGGCTACGGCTATAGACTGACATCCACGCTGCGGCTATCGGCGAACGTGTCCACCGCCTTCCGTGCACCCACCTTCAATGAACTGTACGGCCCGTTCGGCAGTAATCCCGCTCTCAATCCTGAGCGTGCCAGAAGTGGCGAAGCCGGCCTCACCTATAGCGGTGCATATGGGCTGGCGCGCGTCACCGCCTTCCTCACTCGCACTCGCGATCTCATCAATTTCGTTCCGCCGACCTTCACCGCCACCAACATCGATCGCACTGAAAACCGGGGGGTCGAGTTTTCGTGGCAAGGTCGTCTGGCTGGCCTGGATGCGCGGGGAGCGTTAACGCTACAGAATCCCGAAGATGTCGCGACCGGGCTGGGCCTGCTCCGTCGCGCCAACCAATTCGGTAGCGTCTCACTGGGCAGGGATACGGGCGCATTCAACTGGCGGGCCGAAGTACTGGCATCCGGCCCCCATCCCGACATTCATGCCACAACGTTCGATCGCATCACCGTGCCAGGCTATGCGGTACTCAATTTGACGCTGAGCAGGAAACTCGCGCGCGAGTGGACACTCACCGGGAAGCTACAAAACTTGCTGGATAAGGACTACACATTGGTACACGGCTACAACACGCAAGGGCGCGCACTCTTCGTCGAGTTGGCTTACGCACCGAATTAAGGCTTTGCGAAAGTCCCTGAGCATAAATATCCGCCAGAATTGAAACTCGATTACCGGATTACGCTCAGGGCATACTACTGCCAGTCCATTTACCACTGGACCGCATCGATATTCAGTACATCAACAGTAGAAAATTGATCCCGACATACCGCGATTGACCGGCCGCACGCCGCCCCCTATAGTCGCGCCATGCACGCCGAACTCGATACCCTTGAAGCCAAGATCCGCCAGGTGGCCGAGCTGTGCCACACGCTGCGGCAGGAAAACATCGCGCTACGCCAGCAGCTGCTGGCTGCGCAGCAGGACAACAGGCAACTGACGACCCGCCTGGATGCCGCCAGGACGCGCCTGCATGCGCTGCTCGATACTTTGCCGGAGGACGTGTGATGGCCGGCCCCCGCTCGATCGAAATCAATATCCTGGGCCGCGCCTACAAGGTGGCGTGTTCGCGCGAGGAGGAATCGGCCCTGATCGCGGCGGCCGATTATCTCGACGAGAAAATGCGCGAGATCCGCGACAGCAGCAAAGTGATCGGCGCCGAGCGCATCGCCATCATGGCGGGTCTCAATCTGGCGCACGACCTGCTGACCCAGGGCGGCGGCGGCCTGATCGAGGAAGCCCGCATCCGGCTAACCCACTGCAATGCGCTGCTCGATTCCGTACTGGAAGACCAGGACACACTCTTCTGATCCACCATTCCCGGACCCGGTCTCGGCCCCTCCGTGCGGTTGGGCAGCCGCACCCTTTTCGATCCCAAAATGGAATACACTAAGAACGCTCCCTGCGGTGTTCGAGGCTGGTTGCAATTTCTCTGAACCAATGCATACGTGCAAGGCTGCGGTCTATTCCGGTGCGGGTGTGCGCGTGACACGTCTCATGTGCCCAAAGCGCCTTTGATTGCGGCCGTCTTGAACCCAGGTTCAAGAGTCCGCAGCCAGTCACGGCACAGGCGGGGAGCCCTTATTCTCGATGGACAAAACCACCCTCAGACGTCAACTCAAAGCCGCACGCAGCGCGTTCAAACCGGCTGAGCGCCGGCACGCCGCGCGCGCTTCCCTGCGTCTCGCGCTGCGCCACGGGCTGTTGCTGCGGTCGCAACGGGTCGGCTTCTATCTACCGCAAGGCGGCGAATTCGACGCCCACCTCCTGCTCAACCAGGCCCTCTGCATGCAGCGCGAATGCTATCTGCCTATCCTGCCGCGGCGCGGCCGGGTGATGCGCTTCGGCCGGGTGGGCCGCAACACGCGCATGCAGCCCAACCGCTACGGCATCCCCGAGCCGCTGGATGCCAAGCCGCTGCGCGCACGCCAGCTCGACCTGCTGCTGATGCCGCTGGTGGGGTTCGACAAACAGGGCTACCGGCTGGGCATGGGCGGCGGCTACTACGATGCGACGCTGGCGTTCATGCGCCACCGGCGGCTGTGGCGGAAACCGCGGCTCATCGGAATTGCCTACGAATGCCAGCAGGCGGAGACGCTGCCGCACGATCCGTGGGACATGCCACTCGACGCGGTGCTGACCGAGCGCCGGCTGCACCGCTTCATGTCAACCCCTCCCTGACGCGGGGCCTAGTCGCCCAGATAGGCCTGGCGCACTGCCGGATTGGCGGACAGCTCGGCCGCCGGGCCGCTCAGCGTGACGCTGCCGTTTTCCAGCACATAGCCGCGCGCGCAGGTCTTCAGTGCCAGATGCGCATTCTGTTCGATCAGCAGCACCGCCACGCCGCCCGCCGCGATCCGGCGGATGATGTCGAACACCGCCTGCACCATCAAGGGCGCCAGCCCCATGCTCGGTTCGTCCAGCAGCAGCAGACGCGGACGCGCCATCATTGCGCGCCCCAGCGCCAGCATCTGCTGTTCGCCCCCGGACAGCAGGCCGGCAAGCTGTGCGCGGCGTTCGGTCAGGCGCGGAAGCAAGGCATAGACCTGGTCGAGATCGCGCGCGATCTCGGCGCGATCACGCCGGGCGTAGGCGCCCATCATCAGGTTCTCGGCGACCGACATGCGCGGAAACACGCCGCGCCCTTCGGGCACCAGCGTCAGGCCGCGCCGCGCCACCTCGTGCGCCGGCAGCCGGGTGATCGACTGGCCGTCGAAATGCACGTTGCCGCCGTGCGGCGGCAGGAGGCCGCTGACGGCCTTGAGCGTGGTGGTCTTGCCCGCGCCGTTGGCGCCGATGAGGCAGACCATTTCGCCCGGCGCCACCTCCAGGCTGAGTTCGCGCACCGCGTGGATGCCGCCGTAGGCGACCGACAAGCGGTTGATCGCCAGCAACGCGCTCATAGCGTTTCGTCCCCGAGATAGGCGGCGATGACCTTGGGGTCGCGGCTGACCACGTCGGGCGTGCCCTCGGCGATTTTCACGCCGTAGTCGAGTACCGCCAGCCGGGTGCACAAGCCCATCACCAGCTTCACGTCGTGCTCGATCAGCAACAGCGTCAGTCCGTCGGCCTGCAGCTGCAGCAGCAGTTCGCGCAAGGCCGCACGCTCGGCCGGATTCATCCCGGCGGCAGGTTCGTCCAACGCCAGCAGCCTCGGTTCGGTCGCCAACGCGCGGGCAATCTCGAGCCGGCGCTGATCGCCATAGGGCAGGTTTTTGGCCAGGCGATGGGCGTGCTGCGCAATCCCCACGCGCTTGAGCAAGGCATGGGCGCGTTCGCGCGAATCGGCTTCCTCGCGACGCGTACCGGGCAGGCGCAGCACCGCACCGACGACGCCGCTGCTGGTACGCGCATGACGGCCGACCAGCACGTTCTCGAGCGCGGTCATTTCCGCAAACAGGCGGATGTTCTGGAAGGTGCGCGCCAGGCCTGCATGCAGTACCTGGTGCGGCTTGCGGCCGTCAATCCGCTGGCCGTTCAGGCGGATCTCGCCGCGGTCGGTCGAATACAGTCCGGTGAGCGCATTGAACAAGGTGGTCTTGCCCGCGCCATTGGGACCGATGAGGCCGAATATCTCGCCTGCGTAAACCTGCAGCGAAATATCGGAGAGCGCCTGCAAGCCGCCAAATGCCTTGCTTACGCCGGAAACCGTCAACAGCGGCGTCGATCCTGCATCGGGCTTGCCCGATGGAGAGGGAGCGGCCTTGGGTGCACTCATCCCTGCGCGTCGGCGAATTCGCGTCGGCGGCGCGTCGAGGGCAGGAGCCCGGCGGGACGGTACAGCATGACCGCAACCAGCGCCACGCCGAACAGCAGCATGCGCAGATCCGCCGGATCGATATAGACGTGACCGAACAGATTGCGCTGCCAGTCGCCGGTATAACGCAGCGCCTCGGGCAGCAACGTCAGCACCACCGCGCCGAAGATCACGCCGGGAATATGTCCCATGCCGCCGAGGACGATCATGCACAGGATCATGATCGACTCCATGAGGTTGAACGACTCGGGGCTGATGAAGCCCTGGAAGCTGGCGAACAGGCCGCCCGCCAGTCCGCCGAAGGTGGCGCCCATGGCGAACGCCAGCAGCTTCAGGTTGCGCGTGTTGATACCGGTCGCCGCGGCGGCGATCTCGTCCTCGCGGATGGCCACCCAGGCGCGGCCGATGCGCGAATCCTCCAGCCGCATCGAAATGAAGATCACCATCAGCGTGAACAGCAGGAACAGATAGTAGGTGAGATGGATGCCGGTGAAGGTATAGCCGAAGAGTGCATGCGACTGGCTCAGGTCGAAGCTGCCGAGGCGTACCGGATCGATCAGGTTGATGCCTTGCGGGCCGTTGGTGATGTTGATCGGCGCATTCAGGTTGTTCAGGAAAATGCGGATGATCTCGCCGAAGCCGAGCGTGACGATGGCGAGGTAATCGCCGCGCAGCCGCAGGGTGGGCGCACCCAGCAAGACGCCGAACAGCGCGGCCAGCGCGGCACCCAGCGGCAGGACCGCCCAGAACGGCAGGTGCAGGCCGAAATGCGGGCTGGAGAGCCAGGCGTAGACGTACGCGCCCAAGGCATAGAACGCGACGTAGCCGAGGTCGAGCAGGCCGGCGTAGCCGACGACGATGTTCAGTCCCAGCGCCAGGATGACATACAGCAGCGCAAGATCGAGCAGCCGTACCCACGAACGCCCCAATCCGGCGTCGACCAGAAAAGGCAGCAGCGCCAGCCCCAACGCCAGCAAGCCGAACGTCAGCCAGCGCGACCGGGTTTTATTCAAGCTAAGCACGCTCGACAACGCGCGCTCCCAACAGGCCCGAGGGGCGGAACACCAGCACCGCGATCAGCACGAAGAATGCGAACACGTCCTGGTAGTTGCTGCCGAGGAAGCCGCCGGTCAGGTCGCCGATGTAACCCGCGCCGAAGGACTCGATCAGCCCCAGCAGCAGGCCGCCCAGCATCGCCCCGCCCAGATTGCCGATGCCCCCCAGCACCGCCGCCGAGAAGGCCTTGAGGCCGAGCAGGAAGCCCATGTAGTAGTGCGCCAGACCGTAATACGCGCTGACCATGACGCCGGCCACCGCAGCCAGCGCCGAGCCGATCGCGAAGGTGGCGGCGATCACCCGGTTGACGTCCACCCCCATCAGGCTTGCCACCTGGCGCGACTGCGCGGTGGCGCGCATGGCCCGGCCGAGCCGGGTTTTCTGCACCATCAGGATCAGCAGCAGCATGATGGCCGTGGCCAGCAGCAGGATGGCGATCTGCACGTCGGTGATCGACGCGCCGTAGAGCGTGTGCCGGCCCTGCGGCAGGATGGCGGGAAAGGGAAGGTATTGCTTGCCCCAGATCAGCATCGCGACGTTCTGCAGGATGATCGACACGCCGATTGCAGTGATGAGCGGGGCCAGGCGCGGCGCATGCCGCAGTGGCCGGTAGGCGACACGCTCGATCAGGAGACCCAGCGCCACGCACACCGGAATCGCCACCACCAGGCCCGACGCCAGCACCAGCACGCCCGGCAGACCAGGCGCCGCCAGCGCCAGGGCGCCGATCACGGACAGTGCCACCATCGCTCCCATCATGGTGATCTCGCCGTGGGCGAAATTGATGAGTTCGAGTATGCCGTACACCATGGTGTAGCCCAGCGCCACCAGCGCGTAGACGCTGCCGAGCACCAGGCCGTTGATGAGTTGTTGCAGGAAAATGTCCATCTATGCGCCTGCTGAGACCCGGTTGAATTCAGCTCAGCTTACTTGCCGCTTTGCACGGTTTCGAGCGTTTGCCACTTGCCATTCTTCACTTGATACAGCGTCACCGCACCGCCGGCGAGGTCACCCTTGGCATCGAAGCGAATGTGGCCGGTCACCCCTTGATAATCGGTCTTCGGCAGTTCAGCCAGATACTTGGCGGGGTCGCTGGAGTCGGCGCGTTTCATTGCGGCGATCAGCACATGCATGGCGTCGTAGGCATAGGGGGAATAATTCTGGATCTGACCGTATTTGGCTTCGAACTTGGCCTTGAACGCACTACCGCCCGGCATCGCGTCGAGCGGCAGGCCGGGGTTGGACGCCACCGCACCCTCGGCAGCGGCGCCGGCCAGTTCGATGAAATTGGGCGTCTGCGCACCATCGCCGCCGAGGAATTGCGCCTTCATGCCGAGCTGTTTCATCTGCTTGATCATGGGTGCGGCCTGCGGATCCATGCCGCCGAAGAACACCAGATCGGGCGATTTGCCCTTGATCGAAGTGAGGATCGCCATGAAGTCGGTCGAGCGGTCGGACGTATATTCGCGCGCCACCACATCGCCGCCAGCCGCCTTGGCCGCCTTCTCCACCTCGTCGGCCAGCCCCTGGCCGTAGGCGGTCCGGTCGTCGATGATGGCAATGCGTTTCGCGCCCAGTTTGGTCACCGCGTAGTCGCCCAGCACGGTTCCCTGCTGCGCATCGTTGGTCATCACGCGCACGGCGGTGGCCGACGGTGAAATCTGCGGAATGCCGTTGTCGGAATAAATCTTGGAAGCCGGGATCGTGGCACCCGAATTGAGGTGGCCGATCACACCG
Source organism: Thiobacillus sp. SCN 63-57 (assembly GCF_001725555.1). Classification (NCBI taxonomy): domain Bacteria; kingdom Pseudomonadati; phylum Pseudomonadota; class Betaproteobacteria; order Nitrosomonadales; family Thiobacillaceae; genus Thiobacillus; species Thiobacillus sp. SCN 63-57. The sequence continues at coordinate 94,155 of NZ_MEGP01000004.1, forward strand.
ACCACGCCTTCGTCGACCAGTTTCTGCGCCACGGTGGTGGCGGTTTTGGGATCGGCTGCGTCATCCTCGCTGCGCATTTCGAGCACGACCTTCTTGCCACCCAGCGTGAGTCCGGCGGCATTGATCTCGTCCAGCGCCATGCGCGCGCCGTTTTCGTTGTCCTTGCCCAGATGCGCCTGCGGGCCGGTGAGGGGGGAGGCCTGGCCGATCAACACCACCTGGCTATCGCCATTCTGCTGCGGCTTGTCGCCACATCCTGCGACCAGCACTGCCGCTGCCATCACCCAAGCCAGCCTTTGACCCGTCATCTCGGTCTTCCCCGCAATCAAACTGAAACGGGGAATTTATACCACAAAGCCAGCGGCGACCGGCTTTCCGGAGCACCAGAAAGCACAAGGCCGACGCGAACGCCGGCCTTGTGTTGGCGCGATGCAGCGCCGGATTATTTCAAGCTCAGGATCCAGGTAACGATCTTGTCCGCGTCGGCGACACTGACCTGCGGATTCGGTGGCATGGGAATCTGGCCCCATACGCCCTTGCCGCCGGCCTTCACCTTGGCGACCAGCTTGTCGTGCGCGGTCTTGTCGCCGGCGTATTTCTTGGCGACATCCTTATAGGCCGGGCCCACGATCTTCTTGTCCACGCCATGGCAGGACAAACAGGCGTTCTTCTGCGCCAGGGCCATGGCCGCAGCCGGGTCATCCGCTGAGGCTGCTACGCCGGACATCAACAGCAGCGCAGCAGACGCTGCGGTCATCATCAACTTGTTCATCATTATTACAGTCTCCGTGGAAGTCGGGTTGGGCGCGTTTGAGACATCTCGCGTCTGCAATATTAAGGGAAATCCCTTTCCACGCAAGGCAGGGGCTTGAGTATTTGCTACCAAGCCCCGGGGGTAAAGTTATTCGCGTTCGATCAGTTCGCGGTAAGCATGCCAGCTGGCATGTCCCAGCCACGGAAATATCACCGCCATCGCAATGAAGTCGGTCGCCATGCCGACCACGACCAGACCCGCGATCAACACGCCCCACAACAACATCACCGGGAAATTCAGCCGGGTCGCCATGAAACTGGTGACCAGTGCCGTGGCAAAATCGACCTTCCGGTGCAGCAGCATGGGCAGCGAGACCACGGAGAAGCTGAACACCATCAAGGCCAGCATGCCGCCGAACGCCAGGTAGGCCAGTACGAAATCGGTGTGCTGCTGCACCGCGGACAGGCTCAGCAACTCGGACAGGCCGCCGATGCCCGATCCGTTCAGGAACAGTCCGACCAGAATGGCCGAGATGCGCTCCCAGACGGAGAGCACGAACACCAGCGTCAGCGCAAACAACCCCAGCGAAGCGGGATTGGCGCGCCACGACAACAGGGGAACGAAGAGGCCCGGCAGCTTGTGGTGGTGTTCCAGGCGATGGCTCACACAATAAAACACCGTGGCCAGCACCGGCGCGATGAACAGGAAACCCGAGGTCAGCGCCATCGCCAGGTGCGGCTTGTCTTCCGCCGCATGCACCAGGCCGTATCCCAGCAGTGCAAACACCACGCCATAAAAGAGGCTCAGCGGCCATGCCTTGGCCATGTCCTGCGCGCCCGCACGCAGCCAGTGGAAAGGCTGCTCGAATGTCACGCTGCGGATTGCCGGCAGATTCATGTGCGCGGCCTGCGGATGGAAAACCGGGTGTTCAGTATGTGTGCTCATGCTTGCTCCTGATGACAGACAGACTGTTTGTTTGATAGCAGGCGGCGGCGCGGGTTCCTAATAGCAAATACTGATAAAGCCCTTATTCCAGCACGCTATCCAGGTCGACCACCGGCGGCTGGCAAGCGGTGCCGCTGCAGATCCAGGCCGTGGGACGATCGGGCACCGGCTTCGCCAGCGCATCGGGCAGGGTCAGGCCGTTGGGCAGGGCCAGCATCAGGTCATGCGCGCCGAGCTGCGGTGTCAGCGCGTGCGTCCACGCCTGCAAGGCGGATGCCGGACCGCGCAGCAGGATCACGCGCGGCGGCACCAGGGATTCGTCGAGCACGGCCAACAACGTGGGGTACGCAATGGGCTGCTGGAGCAGATGGGCATGGAACACGTTCAGGCAGCGTGCGCTGGCATCGAGATAGCGCGCCTCGCCGAGCAGGTGGCCCAGCCGCTGCAGGGCGAAGGCCGCCACGCCGTTGCCCGACGGCGTCGCGTTGTCGTAGCCGGGCTTGGGACGCGTGAGGAGCGCCTCGTGGTCATGGCTGGTGAAGAAGAAGCCGCCCGCCTCGGCATCCTCGAAATGCATCAGCAGGGCATCGGCAAGCTCGCGCGCCCAGGCCATGTCGGCTTCGCGGTAGCGGGCCTGCATGGTTTCCAGCAGCGCATCGAGCAGGAACGCGTAGTCGTCGAGATAGGCGTTCAATCGTGCCACGCCGTGCTTGGTGCTGGCGAGCAGGCGTCCGTCGCGCCACACATTCCGATGCAGGAAGTCGACCGCATCCTGGGCCGCATCGATCCAGTCGGGACGTGCCATCACCCGCCCGGCATGCGCCAGCCCGGCGATCATCAGCGCGTTCCAGCTGGTGAGCTGCTTGTCGTCGCGCCCGGGACGCACGCGCGTCTCGCGTGCGGCAAACAGCTTGGCCTGCGCATCCGCCAGCCGCGCCGCGGCAACTTCGTCGCCCAGGCCCAGCTCGGCCGCGACCTCGGCCAACGGGCGCGCCAGGACGGGATTCCAATGCGCATTCTCGAAATTGGGCGGCCCGTCGAAACCGTATACCGGCGCCGCCACGGCGTATTCCTCGGGCGTCAGCAGCGCGCGGACCTCATCAGGCGTCCACACGTAGAACCTGCCTTCATGGCCTTCGCTGTCGGCATCCAGCGCCGAATAGAACCCGCCCTGCGGGGCGTGCATTTCGCGCAGCAGCCAGCCCACGATGCCCTCCGCCGTGTCCCGGAACAGGGCCTCGCCGGTCAGCGCCCAGGCGTCGGCATACAGGTGCAACAGCGGGCCGTTGTCGTAGAGCATTTTTTCGAAGTGCGGGATGATCCACTGCTCGTCGACCGAGTAACGGCAGAACCCACCGCCGAGCTGGTCGACCACGCCGCCCGACGCCATCTTGCGTAGCGAGAACAGCGCCATCTCGCGCGCCTGCGCATTGCTGCGTTGCGCCGCGCCCTTACCCGGATTGGCTTGGCGCAGCAGGAAGAACAGCTCGCCGGGGCGCGGGAACTTGGGCGCACGCGAGAAACCGCCCCACACCGGATCGAAGGCCTGCGCGAGGTCGCGCACGGCTTGCCTGAGCGGCGCGTCGGTCAGCGCCTCATGCATGCCCGCATCCGGCTGCTGCTGCGCGAGCGCGGCGCGTACCGCCTCGTTCTGCGCCAGCACTTCGCCGCGCCGTTCGTGCCAGGCGCGCGCGACGTTTTCCATCAGGTCGATGAAGCCGGGCAACTGGTAGCGCGGCGTCTTGGGAAAATAGGTGCCGGCGAAAAACGGCGTCTGGTCGGGCGTCAGAAACACCGTCAGCGGCCAGCCGCCGCCGCGCTGGGTCAAGAGCTGGTGCGCCGTCTGGTAGATCTGGTCGAGGTCGGGGCGCTCCTCGCGGTCGACCTTGATGTTGACGAACAGGCGGTTCATCACCGCCGCCACGTCCGCATCCTCGAAGCAGTCGTGCGCCATCACATGGCACCAGTGACAGGCCGAATAGCCGATCGACAGCAGGATGGGCTTGTCCTCGCGGCGTGATTTTTCCAGGGCTTCCTCGCCCCACGGGTACCAGTCGACCGGGTTGTCGGCGTGCTGCAGCAGGTAGGGACTGGGTTCGGTAGCAAGACGGTTGGGCATGGCGGCAGAGCCTCGCAGACTAATAGTTGATTAAATCAGTCAACAATTGTACGCTTGCTGCAATCCCGAACAAAAGCAGGAGCTCCCATGTCCCAGGAATTATTCGCAGCCGCCCAGTCGGGCGATACCGCCCAGATCAAAACCCTGCTCGAGGCCGGCGCCGATCACGCTGCTGTCGACGAAGCCGGCGAAACCGCATTGATGCATGCTGCGCACGGCGGCCATGTCGCCGCGGTGCAACTGCTGATCGCCGCCGGTGCCGACGTCAACGCCAAGTCGCCGCAAGGCTGGACGGCGCTCGCCAAGGCCGCGTACAACAGCGAAACCGAACGCGGCTACGTCGAGGTCATCGAAGTGCTGCACGAGGCGGGCGCCTCGCTCGACGAACGCATCTTCTTCGGCATCACGCCGCTGATGCTGGCGGCCGGCGGCGGCGACGCCCAGGTCGTGGAATGGCTGATCAACACCGGAGCCGACGTGCTCGCCGCCAACGAGGGGGGCCGCACCGCGCGCATGATGGCGGACGACAAGTTCTATGTGGATGTGATCAACCTGCTGCACGAAGCCGAGCAACAACTGGGTGTATCGGTAGACGGCTCGTGCTCGTCAACCCGGGGCGTGGCCAAACCTCAGGTCGTCAACCTGATGAAGCCGACCACGCACTGACGTGTGCGGGCTGGCCGGGGCGCCTAGCGGTCCAGCCAGTCGATCAGGCCCTGCCACTGTTCCACGTCGCGCTCGGCGATGTGGTGCGGCAGGTCGAACAGGCTCTTGCCCTCAAACGCGGCGTTGACGTAATGCTGGGTGTTGCGCAGATGCGCCAGCACCGGCAGATCCTGCTGTGCCATGAACTGTTCCAGCGTGACGCCGGCGCGCGTGCGCGGATCCACACGCATCCCCACCACACCGACAAAGGCATGGCCCTTGCGCACCGCCTTTTCGGCATGCAGCGCAGCGAGAAAATCCTGGCTGGCGCGAATGTCGAACAGCGACGGCGCGATCGGCACCGCCACCTTGTGCGCCAGCTTCAGCGCGCGTTCGAGGCTCTTTCCATGCAGCCCGGCGGGTGAATCGATCACCAGCCAGTCGCTGTCCGCCTTCTGGCCTTCGCGCATCAGTTCGATCTCCGGCAATGCCCCATCGCGCATCGCCAACCACTGGGTGGCGGACTTCTGCCGGTCGAGATCGAGCAAGGCGACGCGTTGACCCTGCGCCGCCAGATAGCCGGCAAGATTGGTCGACAATGTGGTCTTGCCGCTGCCGCCCTTGGGGTTGGCCACCAGAATCACGCGCATACCGCTTTCTCCCTTTGCTTACATCGCTTCCACGCTGTACGTCACGGACATCGTATGCGTTTCGCCCGGCGCCACGGTGACGACATTGTCCATCGCGTTGGCCGATTCGACGCACACCATTTCGCGCCAGCCGGCACCGGATTTGCCCTTGCCCATGTCGCCCATCTTCTCGGCTTTCTCGGTCCACGGCGTCCACACGATGGTCGACTGCGAACCCGTCTTGGCGATGCGGATGCGGCGCTTGAGGCCGGCGTCGACGATCACGCAGTCGGCCGGCGTATTGACGTAGACGCGGTCGACCTCGCCATTGAAGGCAATCGCGCCGCTTTGTTTTTTGGTGGCGAAGTTGTCGACCTTGTCGTGGAACGTCGCACCTTCCAGTCCGCCGACCTGAACCGCACCGATATCGCTGATGTGGAAATAGGTATGCAGCGCTTCGCCGATCTTCACCGGCGCTGCGCCCGTATTGGTGGTGGCCAGATGCATCTCCAGCTTGTCGCCGACGATGACCGTCAGCGCCAGCCGCGTGGCATGCGGCCACTGTGCGCGGGTCTGGTCGTTCTCCACGAGTTGCAGGGTGATCTCGGTCTTGGCGTCGTTGCGCTTGCGGCTGCCGGTCACGGTCCACGGCACGGTGCGCGCGAAGCCGTGTGCGGGATAGCCGGATTCCGTGTCATGCGCGCCAAACCACGGCCAGCATACCGGCGCGCCGCCACGGATGGATTTGCCCGGCGCGAACTTGGCGGCGTCGGACACCCACACCACCGGCGCGTGCTGCGACTTGGGACGGAAGCTCACCACGTGCGCGCCCTGCAGGCAGATCGTCGCGCGGCCGCCGTGGTTGTCGATGTCGGCATACGTGAGACCACCGGCGCCGACGCGGAAGCTCAGCTGGCCGGGAATGGCGAAACGCGCCAGCGGGTCGGCGTGGGCCTGCGCCTCGGTCGGATGCTCGACCAGGCTGACGTCGCGCACCGCGCCGAAGGCGGCCGAGGTCGCCATCGCCGCATAGGCGCGCAGCGCAGGCGAGACCTCACGCGCACGGTTGACCGGTTTCCAGGCCTGCGCACCCTTGGCGTCCATCGCGGCGCGGCGGCGTTCGAGTTCGGCATCGCTCACCGCGACCTTGATCGTGCGCTTGGGAATGTCGATCTCGATGCGGTCGCCCTCTTCCACCAGGCCGATGGCGCCGCCCTCGGCCGCTTCCGGCGAGGCGTGGCCGATCGACAGGCCCGAGGTGCCGCCGGAGAAGCGGCCGTCGGTGATGAGCGCGCAAACCTTGCCGAGATCCTTGGATTTCAGGTACGAGGTCGGGTACAGCATTTCCTGCATGCCGGGGCCACCGCGCGGGCCTTCGTAGCGGATCACGACGACGTCGCCGGGCTTGATGTGGTCGCCGAGGATGGCGTCGACCGCGGCGTCCTGCGATTCGAACACGCGCGCCGGGCCGGAGAATTTGAGGATGTGCTCGTCGACGCCGGCCGTCTTGACGATGCAGCCGTCCAGCGCGAGGTTGCCGTACAGCACGGCCAGGCCGCCGTCCTTGGAGTAGGCATGCTCGATGTCGTGGATACAGCCGTTGATGCGGTCGTCATCGAGCCTGGCGAAGCGGCGGTCCTGCGAGAACGCGGTCTGCGTCGGCACGCCGCCGGGGGCGGCGCGGAAGTAGTCCTTGACGTCCTTGTTGCTGGTGCGGCGGATGTCGTAGACGTCGATCTGCTCGCCGAGCGACTTCATCAGCACGGTCGGCACCTCGCGATGCACCAGCCCGCCGCGCTCCAGTTCGCCGAGGATCGCCATCACGCCGCCGGCGCGGTGCACGTCTTCCATGTGGTAGGTCTGGATCGATGGCGCGACCTTCGACAGGTGCGGCACGCGGCGGCTCATGCGGTCGATGTCCTGCATCGTGAAGTCGACGCCGGCCTCGTGCGCGGCGGCCAAGAGGTGCAGCACGGTGTTGGTCGAGCCGCCCATGGCGATGTCGAGGGCGATGGCGTTCTCGAAGGCGTCGAAACTGGCGATCGCGCGCGGCAGCACGCGGGTGTCGCCGTCCTCGTAGTAGCGGCGCGCATTCTTCACGATCAGGCGGCCGGCGGCGAGGAACAGATTGCGACGGTCGGCGTGGGTCGCCAGCAGCGAGCCGTTGCCGGGCAGACTCAAGCCCAGCGCTTCGGTCAGGCAGTTCATCGAGTTGGCGGTGAACATGCCCGAGCACGAACCGCAGGTGGGACAGGCCGAGCGTTCGAGCTGGTTGACCTTCTCGTCGCTGAACTTGGCATCGGCCGCCGACACCATGGCGTCGACCAGGTCGAGCTTGATGGTCTGCTTGTCCCACACCACCTTGCCGGCTTCCATCGGGCCGCCGGAGACGAACACGGTCGGGATGTTGAGGCGCAGCGCGGCGTTGAGCATGCCGGGCGTGATCTTGTCGCAGTTGGAGATGCACACCAGCGCGTCGGCGCAGTGCGCGTTGACCATGTACTCGACCGAGTCGGCGATGAGGTCGCGGCTCGGCAGCGAATACAGCATGCCGCCGTGGCCCATCGCGATGCCGTCGTCGACCGCGATGGTGTTGAATTCCTTGGCCACGCCGCCCGCCGCCTCGATCTCGCGCGCCACCAGCTGGCCCATGTCCTTCAGGTGCACGTGGCCCGGCACGAACTGGGTGAACGAGTTGGCGATCGCGATGATCGGCTTGTTGAAGTCGCCGTCCTTCATGCCGGTGGCGCGCCACAGTGCGCGTGCCCCCGCCATGTTGCGGCCACGGGTGGTTGTCCAGGAACGATAGTCAGGCATGTTGGTCACTCAGGCAATCTATAATCAGCCAGCCATTTTACCCGCGCTTTGACCTCCCTGAATCCCACCTTCTGAATCCCGATCCCGACCCATGCTCGTCCATCCCCAATTCGACCCCGTCGCCCTGCAGCTTGGGCCACTCGCCATCCACTGGTACGGCCTCATGTACCTCGTCGCCTTCGTCCAGGTGATCCTGCTCGGGCGCTGGTGCATCGCGCACCGGCCGTGGACCGGCTGGACGCAGCAGATGCTCGACGACGTGCTGTTCTACGGCGTGCTCGGCGTCATCCTCGGCGGCCGGCTCGGCTACGTGCTGTTCTACAAGCCCGGCGACTATTTCGCCCACCCGCTCGACATCTTCAAGGTATGGGAAGGCGGCATGAGCTTTCATGGCGGCTTTCTCGGCGTCATCATCGCGATGGCCCTGTTCTCGCACCGCCACAAGCTGCGCTGGCTCGCCGTCACCGACTTCATCGCCCCGCTGGTCCCGCTGGGCCTGGCCGCCGGCCGGCTCGGCAACTTCATCAACGGCGAACTGTGGGGACGCGCCACCGACCTGCCCTGGGCCATGATCTTCCCGCAGGCCGGCGACGGCATCCCGCGCCACCCGTCCCAGCTCTACGAATTTGCCGGCGAAGGCCTGCTGCTGTTCGCCATCCTGTGGCTCTATTCGCGCAAGCCGCGTCCGGTCGGCGCCGTCTCCGGCGTGTTCCTGATCGGCTACGGCAGCCTGCGCTTCCTCGCCGAATTCGCCCGCGAGCCCGACAGCTTCCTCGGCCTGCTGGGGCTGGGGCTGTCCATGGGGCAATGGCTCTCCATGCCGATGATCGTCGCCGGCCTCATCTTGCTGCGCTGGTCGCTGCGGCGCGCATGATCGTCCGCCTCTGGAAGGGATGCGGCTGGCTCGGCGTCGCCGCCGCCCTGGTGCTGTCGCTGACCCCGCCTGTGATCAACGAAGCCGGCCACACCGACAAGATCGTGCACCTGACCGGTTACGCCGTGCTGATGTTCTGGTGGGCGCAGATCGTCGTCCGCCGCCGCTGGCGGCTCGCCCTGGCCGTCGTGCTGTTCGGCGGTGCCATCGAGCTGCTGCAGGGCCTCACCCCGGATCGCGACCCCGACATATTCGACGCGCTGGCCAACACCGGCGGCGTCCTGCTCGGCTGGTTCGCCGCCCGCCTGCTCCCCAACCTGCCGGACACCCTCGGAAAGCTCTTCCGGCCCCGCTAGAAACGAGGCTATAATCCGCCGCACTGGGGCGGTAGCTCAGCTGGGAGAGCGTCGCGTTCGCAATGCGAAGGTCGGGAGTTCGATCCTCCTCCGCTCCACCATCAAAACAAGGCCAGACAAGCTCAAGGTCTTAAGGACGATCATCCATGAGCAAGCGCCGCGAACTACTCAATTTCATCTGGGACATTACCAGCTGCGGGCTCTGCCGGCCACCGCAGCATGAGTCTGAGCGCGAGATCACTACGTGACCGCTGTCGAACTGCTCGAAAGCCTCAACCTCCTCGATGAGCACGAGCGCATCGAGGCCAAGCGTGCCTCCGAAGCTGGCAAGTCAGTACTGGAAACCGTCTGCGCCTTCGCCAACGAGCCCGGCCTGGGTGGCGGCTGGATTGCACTGGGCGTCGTGCGGGAAGAGATGGCGCTTTTCCCGTCCTACGAAGTCGAGGGCATCGACCAGCCGGACAAGCTCTCGGCGGATATCGCCAGCCAGTGCCGCGACATGTTCAATGTGCCCCTGCGGGTGGACATCTCGACAGAAAATGTCCAGGGCAAGAATGTCGTCGTCGTTTTCGTCCCCGAGGCGCAGCCGCAGGACAAGCCCATCTTCTTCAAAGGCCAGGGCTTGCCCAGGGGCGCGTTCCGCCGCATCGGCAGCACCGACCAGCGCTGCACCGACGACGACCTGGCGGTGTTTTACCAAGGGCGCCAGCAGGAAAGCTTCGACGCCGGCATCGTCGCCGACGCCACCCAGGAAGATTTCTCCCCGGAGGCCATTGCCGACTACCGCCAGTCCCGCGCAAGTGCCAACCCGGATGCCGAGGAACTGCGCTGGCCCGACGACGAGTTGCTGCAATCCCTGGGCGCCATCCGCCGCGATCAGAAAGGGGAATGGAAGCCCACCGTCGCCGGCCTGATCCTGTTCGGCAAGCCCTCGGCATTGCGCCGCTGTTTCCCCATGACCCGCGTCGATTACATCCGCGTGCCAGGCCGCGAATGGGTGCCCGATCCCGACCGCCGTTTCGATACGGTCGAACTGCGCGATTCGCTGTTCCGCCTGATCCGCCGCGCCCAGGCCGCCGTTCTCGACGATCTGCCCAAGAGCTTCGGCCTCGACGAAGGCGCGCTGCAGCGGCAGGACAAACCCGTGATCCCGCTGCGCGTCATCCGCGAGGCCCTGGTCAATGCGCTGATGCACCGCAGCTACCGCAGCCACAGCCCGGTGCAGATCATCCGCTATGCCAACCGGCTCGAAATCCGCAATCCCGGCTTCTCGCTCAAGTCGCCCGAGCACCTCGGCGAGCCCGGTTCTCAGCCGCGCAACCCCAAGATCGCCGCGGTATTGCACGAAACCCGCTTTGCCGAAACCAAGGGCAGCGGCATCCGCGTCATGCGCGAGAGCATGGAAGAGGCCGGCCTCACCCCGCCGCTGTTCGAATCCGACCGAGGCGCCGATCAGTTCGTTGCCCGCTACTTCTTCCATCACTTCCTCGGCGAAGAAGATATCGCCTGGCTCGCCCAATTCCGCGACTTGCACCTCACCGATGAAGAGGCCAAGGCGCTGATCGTAGTCAGGGAGGCCGGCGCCATCGACAACGCCACCTACCGCGAGCTGAACAAGGTCGATGCCTTGGCCGCCAGCGGCGCCCTGCGCCGGCTGCGGGATGCCGGCCTGCTGGCTCAGAAGGGCCGGGGCTCGGCCACCTACTATGTGCCGACCGAGCGTCTGGCCACCGATGAGGCGGGCTTGTCTAGCAAGTCGCGTGAGCGCTTATCTAGTAACCCCCCCGCCTTATCTACCAACCCGGACGGCTTATCTACCAACCCCCCGGCCTTATCTACCAACCTCGAAGGCTTATATGCCGAGCACTCCGAAGAAGAGGAAAACAGGCGCAAGACCCTGCTGGATGAATTGCCGGGCGCCCTGGCCGCAAAAATAGGCGCCATCGGCCAACGCAATCCCCCGGGCGAGGTGTGCGATGTGATCGTGGAAATCTGTCGCCAGCGCGCCTGGCAGGCTGATGAACTGGCGGCACTGGTACGACGGCATCCCCGCTATGTGCGCAACAACTATCTGCGCCCCCTGATGCGCGATGGGCGTTTGGTCATGACCAACCCGCAAGAGCCGAACGACCCGCAGCAGGCATACCGGGCGGTACAGGACGCAAAAAAACACGAACATTAAAACCCCATGCCCACACTGAACTGGATCGGTAAGGAAGCCGTCGTCAAACACCACAAGGACGTGCCGTTCCGCCTGCTGGAGCCGGTGCCGTCTCTCTCGTGCGGAGAGGCCGATACGGCAAACCTGATCGTGCAGGGCGACAACTTGCACGCGCTCAAGGCGCTGCTGCCGCGCTACGCCGGGCAGGTCAAGTGCATCTACATCGACCCGCCCTACAACACCGGCAACGAAGGCTGGGTCTACAACGACAACGTCAACAGCCCGGAAATCCGCAAGTGGCTGGGCGAGGTGGTCGGCAAGGAAGGCGAGACGCTGGACCGGCACGACCGCTGGCTGTGCATGATGTATCCGCGGCTGGTGCTGCTAAAGCAGTTTCTGCGGGAGGATGGAGCGATCTTCGTTTCTATCGACGACAACGAAATCGGCACGCTACGCCTGCTAATGGATGAGGTTTTCGGGAAGACAAATTTTGTCGCCTGCAATGCTTGGCAGAAGCGGTACTCAAGAGAAAACCGAGTAGCCATTGGGGATGCGCATGAGTACATCGTGGCTTATGCAATCGCTCCAATGAAATTTAAGGTTGCAGCAAACAAGTTGCCGCTCGGAGAAAAACAATTGGCGGTCTACAAAAATCCTAACAATGATCCGAGGGGAAAGTGGCGTGCCGTCTCGCTTTCAGCACAAGGATTTAGACCCAACCAGATGTACGAAATTACTTCTCCAATCACAGGCAAGCGGCACCGACCGCCGGAAGGCTCTTGCTGGAAAGTGGTTGAATCTGAGTATCAGCGACTTCTCTCAGATGGGCGTATCTATTTCGGGAAAGATGGGAACGCGATACCGCAGCGTATTCAATTCCTCTCCTCGATTGATGGAATTGCCCCGTGGACATGGTGGCCGCATGAAGAGGTGGGGCACACCGACGAGTCACGCAAAGAAGTACAGGACATCTTCGGGACACAGACCGCTTTCGATACCCCCAAACCCACCCGCCTGATCCAACGCATCCTGCAAATCGCCACCGACAAGGATGCCCTCATTCTCGACAGCTTCGCCGGAAGCGGCACGACAGGCCACGCGGTGCTGAAACAGAATCTCGAAGACGGCGGCAACCGCCGCTTCATCCTCGTCGAGATGGACGACGCCATCGCCCGCAACGTCACCGCCGAGCGGGTGAAGCGCATAGCGACTGGCTATACCAACGCCAAGGATCAAGCCGTCGAGGGACTGGGTGGCGGCTTCCAGTTCTGCCGCCTGTCAGCCGAACCGCTGTTCACCGCTGACGGCCAGATTCGCCCGGATGTGACGTTCGCGCAGCTTGCCGAGTTCGTCTGGTTCGCGGAAACCGGCACCGGCTACACCGGCACGGGCGATTCGCCGCTGCTGGGCGCGCATGAGGGGCGCGCAATCTACCTGCTCTACAACGGCATCCTCAAGGACAAGTCGGTGGCCGGCGGCAATGTGCTGACCGGTCCGGTGTTCGACGTGCTGCCGACGTTCGCGGGGCCGAAAACGATCTACGCCGCCGCCAACCGCATGGGGGGCCGCGCCGCACGTGAAAACATCACCTTCAAGCAGACCCCTTACGCGCTGGAGGTGTAAGCGATGACGACCTTCGCCCCCAAGACCTACCAGTCGCAGGTGCTCGAAAGCGTGGAGGCCTATTTCCAGGCCTGCCACGAACTGCCTTCGCCCTCGATTGCCTTCACCGCCACCACCGAGCGCCTGTGGGGCCGCGGGCTGGCCTACAATCCGCTGCCGGGGTTCCCGGCCGACATGCCCTATTTCTGCCTGCGCGTGCCGACTGGCGGCGGCAAGACCTGGCTGGCGGCGAAGAGCGTGGCACTCGTCAACACACACCTGCTGCGCTGCGAGCACAGCGTGATCCTGTGGCTGGTGCCTTCAAAGCCGATCCGCGAACAAACGCTGCGGGCGTTGAAGGATCGCAACCACCCTTACCACACGGCGCTGCGCGAGGCCGGGCCCATCACCGTGATGGACCTGGACGAGGCCAAGAGCGTGACACGCGCCACGCTGGACACGTCGACCACGATCATCGTGGCGACGCGGCAGGCGTTCCAGGTGGAAGACGAGGAATGCCGCAAGGTGTACCAGTCGAGCGGCGCGCTGATGCACCACTTCGACAATCTGGCACCGGCCCAGCGCGACGAGTTGCTGAAGGATGGCGCGGGCACGGATCAAACGACGCCTTATTCGCTGGCCAACGTGCTGCGGCTGCGCCGGCCCTTCGTGGTGGTCGACGAGGCGCACAACAGCCGCACCGAGCTCGCCTTCGACATGCTGGCGCGTTTCCGTCCCAGCGGGGTGATGGAACTGACCGCTACGCCCGATCTGGAGCGCACGCCGTCGAACGTGCTGCACAGCGTGTCAGCCGCCGAGCTGAAGGCGGAGGAAATGATCAAGCTGCCGGTGGTGCTGGAAACCGAGCCGAACTGGCAGCAATGCCTGGCCGACGCCATCGGTCGCCGCGATGCCCTGCACAAGCTGGCCGACGAGGAGCGGCGCGCGGGCGCGGCCTACCTGCGGCCGCTGGTGCTGATCCAGTCGGAGCCGCGTCGGAGCGGGGTGGAGACGCTGGATGTCGAGAAAGTCCGTAACGAGCTGATCGCCAACCACGGCATTCCGGCCCATGAGATTGTCGTCGCCACCGGCGAGGAAAAGGGGCTGGAGCAGATCGAGACGGACTACAAGCTGGGCATTGCCGACCCGGCCTGCCCGGTGAAGTTCGTCATCACGCAAAAGGCGCTGGCCGAAGGGTGGGACTGTCCGTTCGCCTATATCCTGGTCAGCATGGCCTCTCTGCACTCCGCCACCTCAGTGGAACAACTGCTGGGGCGGGTGCTGCGGCAGCCGGAAGCCAGTCACCGGCAAGCTAGGGCGCTCAATCAGTCGTATGCCTTCGTGGTCTCACGCAATTTCGCGGAAACCGCAAGCGCGCTGCGCGACCGTCTGGTAGCCGGCGCCGGCTTCGAGCGGCGCGAAGTCGGCGAGTTCGTGACGGCAGCCCGGCAGGAGCAGGCGCGACTAGATCTTGAAGGACATGCCGGGCGCGTTGTCGTTCGGCCGGTAGCGATCACCCTGTCTGAAAAACCGAACCTCAAAAGCGTGCCCAAACCCGTGCGCGACAAGGTCAGCTGGGACGGCAAGCTCAACACGCTGACGATCAGCACGCCGCTGACCGAGGATGAAACGGAAGCGCTCAAGGCCGCAGTCATGTCCGCAACCGCCGTCGCGGCGATTGCGGAAGCGGCCGAGGTCAGCCGCACGACGGCCATCGAGTTCTTCCAGACGCCCGCCGAACTGGGCGAGCGCTTCCGTGTGCCGCAACTGGCCTTGCGCGTGCAGGGCGAGCTTGCCCTGTTCGATGACCCGGAGGTGCTGGAATATCCGTGGGACGTGTCGCCCTACGATGCGATACCCACGGCCGATGACGTGGCTGCGCTGGGCGCAGGACTCAAGGTATCCGAAGGCGGCGAGATCGACATCGATGAGGGCGGCCACATGGTGTCGCGCTTCCTGCCGGAGTTGCAGCGCGATCTGGGCTTGGTCTATCAGCCGGAAAACTGGGATGAGGTGCGTATTGCCACCTGGCTGTGCCGCAACCTGCCGGAACCGTCGCTGACGCACGCCAGCAAGCAGGCGTTTGTTGCTGCGTGGCTCACCGATTTGCTGCGCCGCGAGGGTTTCACGCTGGCCCGCGTCAACCTGCAGAAATTCCTGATCCGCAATCTGCTGGAGGCGCGTATCCGCGAGCTGCGCCGCCAGGCGGTGGGCAAGGCATTCCAGCAGGTATTGTTTGGTGACGACGCCGCATCGCGCGTGGCCGTGACCGATCACTATGCTTTCGAGTTTCAGGCCCAGGCCTACGCACCCAGCCGCGATTACGACGGCCGCTTTGGACACTTCGATTTTCGCAAGCACTTCTACGGCCGCATTGGCGATTTCGACAGCAAGGAAGAATTCGAGTGCGCGTGCTGGCTGGACATGCAGGCGCAGAAAGGGCGCATCCAGTTCTGGGTGCGCAACCTGGTGCGGCGCGAGGGCAGCGCCTTCTTCCTACAGAAGGCGGATGGACGTTTCTACCCTGACTTCCTGTGTCAGCTACCCAGACCTGAAGGCAAACCGGCCGTCATCCTCGCCGTCGAGTACAAGGGCGCGGATCGCTGGACGGCGGCCGAAGATGACCGCTTGATGGGTGGCTTGTGGGCAGGGTTATCAGAGGGACGTTGTCGCTTCGTGATGGTGAAGGACAAGCAGTGGGAGTGGATCGAGGAACACCTGCAATGATCTGCTCCCAGCGGCCCGACACGGGTCGCCCTACCTCAGTTGACATAAGCGTTTGTCCCGCGTGACCCGTTCGCGTTCGCCAGCAGCGCCTGAAATTCATCCGCAGGAAGTGGA
This sequence comes from Thiobacillus sp. SCN 63-57, assembly GCF_001725555.1. Taxonomy (NCBI): domain Bacteria; kingdom Pseudomonadati; phylum Pseudomonadota; class Betaproteobacteria; order Nitrosomonadales; family Thiobacillaceae; genus Thiobacillus; species Thiobacillus sp. SCN 63-57. The sequence continues at coordinate 109,898 of NZ_MEGP01000004.1, forward strand.
CGACTGAACAGATAGCCCTGCCCCATGTGGCAACCGGCCTTTTCCAGCGCCCGCTTCTGTTCTTCCGTCTCGATGCCTTCGGCGATCGTGTCTTTGTCGAGGGCGTGGGCCAAGGCGATGATGGAGCGGACGATGGCCTGGTCTTCCGATTCGTCGACCACGCCGTCGACGAAGTTCTTGTCGATCTTGATCGTGTCGGCGGGCAGGCGTTTCAGATAGCTCAGCGACGAGTAGCCCGTTCCGAAGTCGTCGATGGCGATACGCACGCCGATGCGCTTGAGGGCGCCGAGCACCTCGACGCTGGACTCGGCGTCGAGCATCGCGGCGCCTTCGGTGACTTCGAGTTCCAGGCGCGACGGCGGCAGGTGGCAGCCGCCGATGACGGAGGTGACCTTGCCCAGCAGGTCCGGATCCTGGAACTGGCGCGTGGAAAGGTTGACCGCCATGCTCAGATCGAATCCCTGGTCGAGCCATGTCTTGGCCTGCGCGCAGGCGGTTTTCAATACCCATTCCCCCAGCGGCAGGATGAGCCCGGACTCCTCGGCGACCGGAATGAACTGGGCGGGATGGTGTTCGACGCCGTCGGTGTCGCGCCAGCGCAGCAGGGCCTCGGCGCAAATGATCCGGCCCGATTTCAAGTCGACGATCGGCTGATAGTGGAGCCTGAACTGCTGTTTGACCAGCGCGTCGCGCATTTTCGCTTCGAGCGTCAGCCGCTGCTGCAGCCGTTCGCCGAGGCCCGCCTCGAAGCAGGCAAAGCCGCTGCGGCCCAGGCGCTTCGCTTCGTACATGGCCGTGTCGGCGTGCTTGAGCAAGGTTTCGCGGTCGGTGCCATGGTCGGGGAAGAAGGCCAGGCCGATGCTGCAGGACATTTTCAATCGATGCTGGGCCACCTGGAACGGCGCTTCGAATACCACGATCAGGCGTTGCGCCGTCCGTGCGGCGGCGGCGGCTGGGCAGTCGGGCAGGATGATCAGGAACTCGTCGCCGCCCAGGCGCGCCAGCATGTCGTGATGGCGCAGCGTGGCGGCCGTCCGTTTGCCGACTTCGGCCAGGAGCTGGTCGCCGATGCCGTGCCCGAGCGTGTCGTTGATGTCCTTGAAGCGATCGAGATCGAAAAACATGATCGAGAAGGGGCGGCCGCTCGCCTTGGCGGCCCGGATCTGGTGTTCCAGAAGCTCTTCCGCGCCTGCGCGGTTGGTGAGCCCCGTCAGCGAATCGCGCCGGGCCTGGCTCAGGAGTTCGTCGCTGTGTTGCCGCTCGTGAATCCTGACCCAGTAGGAAATGGCGCCGAAGATGGCCACGAAGACCAGGAATATGCCGAGGACCGGGCTGTTGTGTTCCCACCATTTGTTCCAGATATGGCTGTAGGGAATCGACACATAGGCATACATGGGCAGGGTGGCGAGGTGGCTGTAGGCGCCCAGCCGTTGCTGCTCCGTGTACATCCAGGGCGAAAAGCCGGTGAAATAGCCGTCACGCAGGCCGGGCTGCGCGCGGGCCGTTCAGGGGGCGGCCGTAGACTTTGTCGGGGCTGTCCACGGGCCAGCGCGCCTGCTGGAATCCGTCCTCGCGCAGGATGCCGACCAGGCTATTCGGCGGCAACGACAGGTTGCGCAGGAAATGCATGCCCGTTCCCAGGGGGATGGCGGCCTGGATCATGAACAGGGCCTGCCCCTGTTCGTCCCGCATGGTGTAGCGGAACGGGAAGCGCCACTCACCGATGACCTGGCCGTATTCGGGGCGACCGATCGTATACAGCCCGGGGTCGTCCAGCGCTGCCTGGAAGGGGGCCATGTAATCCGTCGTGTGTCGGTAGTCCGGCAGCGGGGCGCCAGGCGGCAAGGCCGTATTGATCAGCATCCGGCCGCTGGTATCGATGACGGCCATGGCGCCGACCTGGGGATAGCGCTTCTGGAATTTTTCCAGGGCGGCGCGGGCCGCCTCGGGGTGGTTGACGACATCGATCTGCTGCAGCAGCTGGCCGAGCGGATCGAGGCCATGGCCCAGGTCGTCGAAAAAGGCCTGGGTCGCAGACGCCAGGAATCCGGAAAGAACAGAGAGATTCTTCCGTTCGTCCGCCTGCTCCCGGTCCCAGCTGATGATGCCGAGCGCCACGAAGCCAAGCAGCCCCGCAGCCACGAATGCGTAGAAAGCGCGCCGCAAGAGACGGGAAAAAGGGGAACGTGAAGGCATCCTCGATACGGAGTTCGTTGTTTTGCCGAGTAAGGCTATAGCGGCAGGCACGGCCAAGTGTTTAGGCCGAAAACGCGATGGCCGCCCATCCGCCGTCATTTTTCGGGTATCGGCCAGCCGATAGCGGCGCCGCGCGGCCCGCCCATGCCCGCTTCGGAACGGCGATTCCGGCCGGCTTTTCATGATCTAGAATCGATGGGTATCGCTTCCGCATAGGGTCTGCCGTTCCGTCATCCGGGACGCCGCGGCCGGCTTCATCCATCTCCTGAGGAGTCTTACCCATGATCAAACTCGACCTGAATGGCAAACAGCATCAGCTCGATGTGGCGCCTGACACCCCGCTGCTGTGGGCGCTGCGCGACACGCTGCACCTGACCGGCACCAAATACGGCTGCGGCCAGGCGCTCTGCGGCGCCTGCACGGTGCAGGTGGATGGCGCGCCGACGCGGTCCTGCGTGACCCCGGTGTCGGCGGTGGCCGGCCGCAGGATCACCACCATCGAGGCGGTGGACGCCGACCGCGTCGGCAAGGCGGTGCAGGACGCGTGGCGGAAGCTCGACGTGGTCCAGTGCGGCTACTGCCAGTCCGGGCAGATCATGAGCGCGGTGTCGCTGCTGCGCCAGAACCGCAGGCCTAGCGACGACGACATCGACAACGCCATGTCCGGCAACCTGTGCCGCTGTGCGACCTACGTCCGCATCCGGGCGGCCATCCACGAAGCCGCCAAGACCCTCGCCTAGGAGACGCCGCGATGAACACGATCGAAAACCTCAGCCGCCGCCGTTTCCTGCAGGGCGGCGCCGGCCTCACGCTCGGCTTCTGCCTGCCCGCCCTCGCCGCCCCGCTTGCCGGTCCCGGCAAGGCCGGGGAAGGGGCGGTCGGGCCGATCCATTTCGAGCCCAATGCCTTCCTCCGCATCGGCACCGACAACACCGTGACGGTGCTGTCCAAGCATCTGGAAATGGGCCAGGGCACCTACACCGGGCTCGCCACCATCCTCGCGGACGAACTGGACGCGGACTGGAACAGGGTGCGCGTCGAAGGGGCACCGGCTGACGCCAAGCGCTACAACAACCTGTTCTGGGGCCCGGCGCAGGGCACCGGCGGCAGCACCGCGATGGCCAATTCCTGGGAGCAGATGCGCCGCGCAGGCGCGGCCGGGCGTGCCATGCTGGTCAGCGCGGCGGCCATCAAATGGAACGTGCCTGCCGCCGAGATCATGGTGCGCGACGGCGTGGTCAGCCATGCGAAGTCGAAGCGCCGCGCCAGCTTCGGCGAACTGGCCGTGGACGCGGCAACGCTGCCCGTGCCCACCGACCTGAAGCTGAAGGACCCGAAGGATTTCCGCCTGATCGGCAAGCAGGCAAAACGCAAGGACAGCGCCGACAAGACCAACGGCCAGGCCCGCTTCACCCAGGACGTGCAGTTGCCGGGCATGCTGGTCGCGGTGGTGGCCCACCCGCCCCGCTTCGGCGCCACGGTCAAGGCCTTCGACGCCCGCCGCGCCAAGGCGGTGAAAGGGGTGGTGGACGTGGTGCAGATCCCGCAGGGGGTGGCCGTGCTGGCGAGCGATACCTGGAGCGCGAAGAAGGGGCGCGACGCCCTCTCGGTGAGCTGGGACGAAAGCCAGGCCTTCAAGCTTGGCAGCGAGGAGATTTTCGCCCGCTACCGGGAACTGGCCAAGACCCCGGGGCTGGTCGCGCACCAGAGCGGCGACGCGGACCAGGCCTTCGGCAAGGCCGCCCGCGTGGTTCGCGCGAGCTACGACTTCCCCTATCTGGCGCACGCCGCCATGGAACCGATGAACTGCGTGATCCGCCTCGGCAGCGACGGCTGCGAGGTCTGGAACGGCGAGCAGATGCAGACCGGCGACCAGTACGCGCTGGCCGGCCTGTTCGGCCTCAAGCCGGAACAGGTGACCATCCACATGCTGTACGCCGGCGGCAGCTTCGGCCGGCGCGCCAGCAGCCACTCGGATTACGTGCTGGAGGCCGCCCAGATCGTCAAGGCCATCAATGGCAAGGCACCAGTCAAGCTGGTCTGGATGCGCGAGGACGACATGCGCGCGGGCTACTACCGGCCGCTGTTCCATCACGCGCTGGAGGCGGCGGTGGACGACAAGGGCCGGCTGACGGGCTGGCGCCATCGCCTGGTGGGCCAGTCCATCGTGGCCGGCACGGCGTTCGAGAAGAACCTGGTCAAGGACGGCATCGACCAGGTGTCGGTGGAAGGCGCCGCCAACCTGCCCTACGCCATTCCCAACATGAAGGTGGATCTGCACACCCCGAAGGACATTCCGGTGCCGGTGCTGTGGTGGCGTTCGGTCGGTTCCTCGCACACGGCCTACTCCACCGAGACCTTCCTCGACCAGGTGGCCGGGGCCATGGGCAAGGACCCGGTGGCGTTGCGGCTGGAACTCCTCGCCACGCACCCGCGTCACGCCGGCGTGCTGAAGCTCGCGGCCGAGAAGGCCGGTTGGGGCACGCCGCTCAAGCCCGGCAAGCCGGGCGAGCGCCGCGGCCGCGGCGTGGCGGTGCATGAATCCTTCAACTCCTATGTCGCCCAGGTGGCCGAGGTGACGGTCGCCAAGGACGGCAGCATCAAGGTCGATCGCATCGTCTGTGCAGTCGATTGCGGCATCGCCATCAACCCGGACAACGTCCGCGCGCAGGTGCAGGGCGCCATCGGCTTTGCCCTGTCGGCCGCCCTGCACGGCGAGATCACGCTCAAGGAAGGCCGTGTGGAGCAGGGCAACTTCGACGGCTATCCGCCGTTGCGCATCCACGAGATGCCGGTGGTGGCGGTGCATATCGTGCCGTCGGCCGCCGCACCCAGCGGCATCGGCGAGCCCGGCGTGCCGCCCGCGGCGCCGGCCGTGGCCAACGCCATCGCCGCCGCCACCGGCAAGCATCTCACGCGCATGCCGTTCAACACCGCCGAACTGGCCGCCTGAGCATGGACAGCCAGGACAGCGAGGTGCTGGCGGCGGTCCGCAACTGGGCGGCCGGGGGGCACCGCTTCGTTCTCGTCACCGTGGCCCGCACCTGGGGCTCGGCGCCGCGTCCCCCAGGCGCCTGGATGGCGCTGCGCGACGACGGCCGGGTACAGGGCTCGGTGTCCGGCGGCTGCATCGAGGACGACCTGATCGCCCGCATGGCGGCCGGCGAATTCCGCGGCACGCAGCCTTTCGTCCAGCGTTATGGCGTCACCCCGGACGAGGCGCGCCGCTTCGGCCTGCCCTGCGGCGGCGTCGTGGAACTGGTGATCGAACCCGCGCCCGATGCGGCCGCACTGGACGACCTCGCCCGGCGCATCGCCGCCGGCCAGTTGGCGTTGCGCAGCATCGACCTCGACAGCGGCGCGGCAACGGTCCGCGACGGCTGCCGCAGCGACCAGCTCAGTTGGGATGGGCGCTGCCTGACCACGCTGCACGGCCCCGCCTGGCGCCTGCTGATCATCGGCGCCGGCCAGATCTCGCGCTACCTCGCCTCGATGGCCCAGGCCCTGGACTACCAGGTGCTGATCTGCGATCCGCGGGTCGAGTACAGCGCCGGCTGGGATGTCCCGGGCGCCGCCCTGGTGCCGGGCATGCCGGACAACGCGGTAGTCGAACTGGCCCTCGATCCACGCAGCGCCGTGGTCGCCCTGACCCACGACCCCAAGCTCGACGACATGGCGCTGCTGGAGGCGCTCAAGTCGCCGGCCTTCTACGTCGGCGCGCTCGGCTCGCGCGCCAACAACGCCCGTCGCCGCGAACGGCTGCTGCAGCATTTCGACCTGTCCGAGGCCGAGGTGGCGCGGCTTCACGGACCGGTCGGCCTGCCCATCGGCAGCCGCACGCCGCCGGAAATCGCCGTCTCCATCCTCGCCGAGATCACGGCGACCAAGAACGGCCTCCCGCCCTTCGCAGCAACGGGACGGCTGCCCGCAGCGGACCGTTCCGGCTGCCGCATCGACTAACCCGCATGACGCCCGGCCCCATCGTCGGCATTCTCCTGGCTGCCGGCAGCGGCAGCCGCTTCGGCAGCGACAAATTGCTGCATCCCCTGGCCGACGGCACGCCCATGGGGCTGGCCGCCGCCCGCCGGCTGCGCCCGGCCTGCGATCGCGTCCTCGCCGTGGTGCGTCCGGACAGTGTGGAATTGGCGGCGCAGCTGGCCGCAGCAGGGTTCGAACTGGTCGTCAGCGCAGCCTCCCTTCAGGGCATGGGCCACAGCCTGGCGGCGGGCGTCCGCGCCGCGCCGGATGCCGGCGGCTGGCTCATCGTCCTGGCGGACATGCCCTTCATCGCCCCCGCCAGCTACGGCCGCGTGGCGGCGGCCCTGCGTGAGGGAGGCAGCATCGTGGTCCCCGAGTACCGGGGGCGCCGGGGCCATCCGGTGGGCTTCGCCCGGCAATGGGGTGAACCGCTCTCGGCCCTGGCCGGCGACGAGGGGGCACGGCGGATCGTCACGGCCTTTCCCGGCGCGGTCGTGCGCTGCGACGTGGACGACCCCGGCATCGTGCGGGACGTGGATCAAGCGGCCGACCTGATGGATCGCCCTCCAGGCGCAACGCCGGCACCGTATCCGTGACGCATCGCGGGTTTCCCATTTTGAAACGTTATGCCGCCGCCGAAGTCTGTGTGGTATCGGGCAACAGGCCCGATACCACGTGCATCCCGGCCAACCCATGGAGCGGGCTTGATGCTGGCCCCACATCGAAGGAGAAGAATTCATGAAACTGAAAAACTGGTTGATTTTGTCTGCGTTGGTGGCCGGGACGAATGTGTGGGCCGCCGACACGCCCGCTGCCAAGCCCGCTGAAGGCACGTCACCCTCCATGCACAAGGCGGAAGAAAGCGCGAAGAAGACGGCCGCGGACGCCAAGGAGGCTGCGCAGAAGGCCGCGGACGCCGCGAAAGTGGCCATGGACAAGGCGGAACTGGCTGTCGGCAACACGTCGCAGAAAGCCGCCGAGGCGGCCAGACAGGCGGCGAAGGATGCCGAGAAGGCCGCACAATTCGCTGCGCACAAGGCCGCCGAGGCCACCCGGAAAGCCACGGCAGCAACACGCGAAACCGCTCAGAAAGTGGAAGACGCCGCGAAAAAAGCCGCCCTTGCGAGCGAGGACGCCCTGAAGAAAGCCGAAGTGTCCGCCAGGCAGGCGGCCCAATCCGGCGAGGCAGCCGCACGGAAAGCGGCCGAAGACACCCGGGATGCGGCGCGCCACGCCATGGAAGCCACCAAGGCGGCCGCCGAGAAGGCGTTCGAAACCCATGAAGGCGCGGCCGACGCGAAGAAGTAATCCCGGCGCCGCAGGGGGCCGTCAGGCCAGCTCCACCCACACCGGCTGATGGTCCGATGCCTCGGTCGCGGCATCGATGCCGTGCGCCTTGAGCCGCTCCGCCAGTCCTTCGGTGAGGAAGACGAAATCGAAGCATTCGGGCTGCCGGACGAAATCCACCGGGTGGATGCCGACGGTGGGTGCGTGCGCTTCGCCAGGATGCAGCACGGACCAGGCATCGTGAAATCCCGGCGTCCCCTCGGCAAATGGGGCGAGAATTTGCGCACGCTCGGGTGCGGTGGCGGGAAAATTCATGTCCCCGCATAGCAGCGCCTGCACGGGCCGGGGAAATACCTCGAAGGACCCACCCGCCTCCTCCGGCATCGGCGCGCGCCCGGACAGGGCGCAGGCTTCCGCATGCAGGCGGCGGATGGCGTCGATCTGGGCCTGGCGCTGGCGCTGCGAGTAGTACTCGAGGTGGGTGGTCAGCACGCGCAGCGGCCCGACGTCGCTCGTCACCACGGCTTCCACCAGCACACGCTGCATGCTGGGCACCGCCGCCTCGGCCGGCCACGGCAGCAGATGCCGCCATACCTGGCCGACCGGCAGGCGCGAAAAGATGACATTGCCAAACCGGCTGCGGCCGCCGCGGCCGTCCGGCACATCGGTCGCTGCGCCATACACCGCCGTGTAGCCGGGCAGGCCGGCGGACAATTCGGCGACCTGGTCCTCGCCGCGGCTGCCGGGCAGGCCAGGAAAATCGATCGCGACTTCCTGCAGGCAGATGACGTCGAAATCGCCCAGCTGGCGGATCGTCCGCAGGATGCGCGCGAGATCGACGCGGCCGTCCATGCCGCGCCCCCATTGAATGTTCCAGCTCAGTAATTTCATGTCGCACCTCTTGCCGTCAGCATAGCGAATGGTCTCATTTGGATGGAACATCGGCAGGCGGGGTCCGCCCGTCGGCAAGGGACGGCCTGCACAGCGGGATAGGGGATGACGCGGCATGGACGGTCCGTCGGTCCGGACGAGGAATTTTCCGGGGCGGCGGCACTCCCAATTGAGACGGCGTCCGGCCGTAAACCCTTGCCGCGGCAAGGCCTTGGCGGAGGCAATCATTGCCGCACGCGGCTTGAGGTATTAAAATGCCGCACTTTTCGCTTTAATTTTTTGCGGCTTGCCCTGTGGGCAGGCCGCTGTTGCCTGAGCTCACGGAACCATGGAACGACAACGCTGGCTGGACGGGACGCTGTATTCGCCCGATTTCGAACAGGATAGCTGCGGCTTCGGCCTGATTGCGCAGATCGACAATCAGCCCAGCCACACGCTGGTGCAGAATGCGATCGGCTCGCTGGCCTGCATGACGCACCGCGGCGCGATCGCCGCCGACGGCTTGTCGGGCGACGGCTGCGGCCTGCTGTTCAAGAAACCGGATGCCTTCCTGCGCGCGGTGGCGGCTGACGCCGGTTTCACGGTGGGCGACCTCTATGCCGCCGGTCTGGTGTTCCTGTCGCGCGACGCCGCGCCACAGGCGCATGCGCGTTCGACGCTGAAGTCCGCGCTGGAAGCGCAGGGCCTGACGGTCGCCGGCTTCCGCCTGGTGCCGACCGATTCGTCGGTGTGCGGCGAATCGGCGCTGGAATCGCTGCCGCACATCGAACAGGTGTTCGTCAACGCGCCGGCTGGACTCTCTGAAGACGATTTCGAGCGCAAGCTCTACATCGCCCGCCGCCAGGCCGAAAAGACGCTGGAACCGACCGATCCGGTGTTCTACCTGCCGACGCTGTCGTGCCGCGTGATCAGCTACAAGGGCCTGGTGATGCCGGACAACCTGCCGGTGTTCTACCCCGACCTCAACGACGCGCGCTTCGCCACCAGCCTGGCCGTGTTCCACCAGCGCTTCTCGACCAACACTTGGCCGCAGTGGCGGCTGGCCCAGCCGTTCCGCTACCTCGCCCACAACGGCGAGATCAACACGGTGCAAGGCAACCGCAACTGGAGCCGCGCGCGCGAACAGAAATTCGTGACGCCCCTGATCCCGAACATGGACGACGTCCGTCCCATCGTCGGCACCCGGGGCTCGGACTCGATGAGCCTCGACAACATGGTCGAAGGCCTGGTGATGGGCGGCGCGGGGCTGTTCCGCGCACTGCGCCTGGTGATCCCGCCGGCGTGGCAGAACGTCGAGTCGATGGACGCCGACATCCGCGCCTTCTACGAATATAACTCGATGCACATGGAGCCGTGGGACGGCCCCGCCGGCGTGGTGCTGACCGACGGCCGCTACGCCGTCTGTACGCTCGACCGCAACGGCCTGCGCCCGGCACGCTGGGTGCTGACCAAGGACCGCATCCTCACCATCGCGTCGGAAGTCGGCGTGTGGCAGATCGATCCGGCCAACGTCGAGCGCAAGGGCCGCGTCAAGCCGGGCCAGATGGTCGCCGCCGACCTCGAGACCGGCCGCCTGCTGATGCCGGAAGACATCGACAACGAACTGAAGGGCGCGCAACCCTACCGCGAATGGCTCAAGGCCGGCGTGGTCAAGCTGGAGCTGTCGATCAACCAGGACGCCGATCTGGCGGTGATGGATGCGGCCAGCCTGCTGACGCACCAGAAACTGCATAACGTCAGCTTCGAGGAACGTGACCAGATCATCCGCGTGCTGGCCGAGGACGGCGCCGAGGCGATCGGCTCGATGGGCGACGATACGCCGATGGCGGTATTGAGCCAGAAAGTGCGCTCGCCGTTCGACTACCTGCGCCAGCAGTTCGCACAGGTCACCAACCCGCCGATCGATCCGATCCGCGAAGCCATCGTGATGTCGCTCAACACCAGCTTCGGCCCCGAGCGCAACCTGTTCAAGGAAACCCCGGAGCACGCGCACCGGGTGGAAGTCCACACCCCGCTGCTGTCGAAGGAGGCCTTCGACAAGCTCTTGAACCTGAACGACCCGTCGTTCGCTTCAACCACGCTCGACCTGCACTACGATCCGGCGGCGACCACCCTGGAAGCCGCGATCCATGCGCTGACCGCACGCGCGGTCGACGCGGTGAAGGCCGGCAAGGTCATTCTGGTGCTGTCCGACCGCAACCTCGCCAAGGATCGCCTGCCGATCCACGCGCTGTTCGCCACCGGCGCCGTGCACCACGCGCTGATCACGGCCGGCCTGCGCTGCAACGCCAACATCGTGGTGGAAACCGGCAGCGTGCGCGATCCGCACCACTATGCCTGCCTGATCGGCTATGGCGCGACCGCGGTGTATCCGTACCTCGCCTACCAGGTCATCGGCGAATTCGTGAAGACCGGCGAGATCAAGCCCAACCTCGACAAGGCGCTGTGCAACTTCCGCAAGGGCATGGACAAGGGCCTGTACAAGGTGCTCTCCAAGATGGGCATCTCGCTGGTGGCCAGCTACCGCGGCGCCCAGTTGTTCGAAGGCGTGGGGCTGCATGAAGATGTGGTCGAACTGTGCCTGAAGGGCACGGTGTCGCGCATTTCCGGCGCCAATTTCGAGGACTTCGAGTCCGACCAGAAGCTGCTGCACAAGGCGGCGTTCAACCCGCTGCGCCCGCTGACCGCCGGCGGCCTGCTGAAATTCATGTTCGGCGAGGAATACCACGCCTACAACCCGGACGTGGTGCAGCAGCTGCAGAAGGCCGTGAAGACCGGCGACTACGCCGAGTTCAAGAAGTATTCCGAGATCGTCAACACCCGCCCGGTGGCGATGGTGCGCGACCTGATGACGCTGAAGACCGGCGCGAAACCGATCCCGCTGGAAGAGGTCGAGCCGCTGGAAACCATCCTCAAGCGCTTCGACTCGGCCGGTATGTCGCTGGGCGCGCTGTCGCCTGAAGCGCACGAGGCGCTGGCCGAGGGCATGAACCGCATCGGCGGCCGCTCCAACTCGGGCGAAGGCGGCGAGGACCCGAAGCGCTACGGCACGGTGAAGACCTCCAAGATCAAGCAGGTCGCTTCCGGCCGCTTCGGCGTGACCGCGACCTACCTGGTCAACGCCGAGGTGCTGCAGATCAAGATCGCCCAGGGCGCCAAGCCCGGCGAGGGCGGCCAGCTGCCCGGCGACAAGGTGTCGCCGATGATCGCCTCGCTGCGCCACTGCAAGCCCGGCACCACGCTGATCTCGCCGCCGCCGCACCACGACATCTACTCGATCGAGGATCTGGCGCAGCTGATCTTCGACCTCAAGCAGGTCAACCCCGACGCGCTGGTGTCGGTGAAGCTGGTCGCCGAGCCCGGAGTCGGCACGATTGCGGCGGGCGTCGCCAAGGCCTACGCCGACCTCATCACGATCTCCGGCTACGACGGCGGCACCGGCGCGAGCCCGCTGACCTCGGTGAAGTACGCCGGCACGCCGTGGGAGCTCGGCCTGTCCGAGGCGCAGCAGGTGCTGCGCGCCAACGGCCTGCGCGGCCGCGTTCGCGTGCAGACCGACGGCGGCCTGAAGACCGGCCTCGACGTCGTCAAGGCGGCGATCCTCGGCGCCGAGTCGTTCGGCTTCGGTACCGGCCCGATGGTCGCGCTGGGCTGCAAGTACCTGCGCATCTGCCACCTGAACAACTGCGCCACCGGCGTCGCCACGCAGAACGACAAGCTGCGCCGCGAACACTTCATCGGCCTGCCCGAGATGGTGGTGAACTACTTCAAGTTCGTCGCCGAGGAAACGCGCGAGCTGATGGCCTCGCTGGGCATCCGCAAGCTGACCGACCTGATCGGGCGCACCGACCTGCTCGACCTCTCGACTGGCGACACGCCGCGCCAGGGCCGGCTGAAGCTCGACGTGCTGCTCTCGCAGGGCGACATCCCGGCCGACGCGCCGCGTTTTTCGCAGCAGGAGCGCAATCCGTCGTTCGACAAGGGCGAACTGGCCGAACGGATGGTGGCCGACGCGATCGGCGCGATCAAGGCCGGCACGCCGATCGAGTTGCGCTACGAAGTGCGCAACGTCAACCGCTCGATCGGCGCACGCCTGTCGGGCGAGATCGCCAAGGCGCATGGCTCCAAGGGCCTGCCGGACAACACCATCCGCGTCCAGCTCACCGGTTCGGCCGGCCAGAGCTTCGGCGTGTGGAACCACAAGGGCCTGACGATCACGCTCGAAGGCGACGCCAACGACTACGTCGGCAAGGGCATGGGCGGCGGCCGCCTGGTGATCTACCCGCCGCGCGTGGCCACGTTCGACGCGCACCGCAACACGCTGATCGGCAACACCTGCCTGTACGGCGCCACCGGCGGCGAACTCTATGCGGCCGGCATGGGCGGCGAGCGCTTCGGGGTGCGCAACTCCGGCGCATTGACCGTGGTGGAAGGCATCGGCGACCACGGCTGCGAGTACATGACGGGCGGCGCGGTGATCGTGCTGGGCGACACCGGCCTGAACTTCGGTGCCGGCATGAGCGGCGGCATGGCCTTCGTGGTCGACGACACGAACGATTTCGTGTCGAAGACTAACAAGGAAATGGTCGAGCTGACCCGCATCACCAGCGACGAAACCGAGCCGTTCCGCGTCTTTCTCAAGACGCAGGTGGAACGCCATCTGGCACTCACCGGCAGCGCCCGCGCGAAAGCGCTGCTGGCCGAGTTCGACGCCACCTTGTCTCGCGTCTGGCTGGTCAAGCCGAAGCGCATTTCGATTGAAGACCTGGTCGAGGACATTCCTGGCCAGACACGTGAAGTATTGGAAGCTTAACGATGGGTGACGTATTCCAGTTTCTGAAGCAGGCGCGGCGCGACGGCGAAAAGACGGCCGCCGATGTCCGCAAGCACGAGTTCCGCGAAATCTACGCGCTGATGGATACGGCGCACGCGCAGGAACAGGCCGACCGTTGCCTCGGCTGCGGCAATCCGTATTGCGAATGGAAGTGTCCGGTGCACAACTACATTCCCAACTGGCTCAAGCTGGTGACCGAAGGGCGCCTGTTCGAAGCCGCGGAACTGTCGCACCAGACCAACTCGCTGCCTGAAGTGTGCGGCCGCGTCTGCCCGCAGGATCGTCTGTGCGAAGGGGCCTGTACCCTCAATACCGACGGCTTCGGTGAAGCCGTCGGCGGTGGGCCGAACACGGGCGGCTTCGGCGCGGTGACCATCGGCCAGATCGAGAAATACATTTCCGAAGAAGCCTTCAAGGCCGGCTGGCGTCCCGACATGTCGAACGTCGTTCCGACCGGCAGGAAAGTCGCCATCATCGGCGCCGGCCCTGCCGGACTCGGCTGTGCCGACGTGCTGGCGCGCAACGGCGTGAAGCCGGTGGTATTCGACCGCTACGACGAAATCGGCGGCCTGCTGACCTTCGGTATCCCCGAGTTCAAGATGGAAAAATGGGTGATGACGCGCCGCCGCGAGGTGCTGGAAGGCATGGGCGTCGAATTCCGCCTCAATACCGAGATCGGCAAGGACGTTCCCATGCAGTCCCTGCTCGACGAATACGACGCCGTATTCATGGGCATGGGCACCTACACCTACATGAAGGGCGGCTTCCCCGGCGAGGATCTGCCCGGCGTGCTGGAAGCGTTGCCTTTCCTGATCTCCAACGTGCGCAAGTGCCTCGACCTGGCCAAGCCGGACGAGGTCTACCACAACATGAAGGGCCTGCGCGTCGTGGTGCTCGGCGGCGGCGACACCGCGATGGACTGCAACCGTACCAGCATCCGCCAGGGCGCGGCCTCGGTCATCTGCGCCTACCGCCGCGACGAGAAGAACATGCCCGGCTCCAAGCGCGAAGTCGGCAACGCCAAGGAAGAAGGCGTGCAGTTCCTGTGGAACCGCCAGCCGGTCGAGATCGTCGGCGACGGCAAGGTCGAAGGCGTGAAACTCGTGACCACCGAACTCGGCCCGCCCGATGCGCGCGGCCGCCGCACCCCGGTGGTGATTCCGGGCTCCGAGGAAGTCATTCCGGCCGACCGCGTAATCGTCGCCTTCGGCTTCCGCCCCAATCCGCAACCGTGGTTCGAACAGCACCAGATCGCGGTCGATCCGGGCGGTCGCGTCATCGCCAAGGGGCAGTCGCACGCCTTCCAAACCGCCAACCCCAAGGTCTTCGCCGGCGGCGACATGGTGCGCGGCTCCGATCTGGTGGTGACCGCCGTATGGGAAGGCCGCGAGGCCGCCAAGGGCATCCTCGCCTACCTCGACCTGCTGTAACGCCGCCTGCACGGGTGCGGCCGCCGCACCCGTGTCCACCCATCGGGGTATGCTGCGGCATTGCCATCGACCGCTCTTACCGGATGATTTCAGGCCCTTACTACCCACGTTCGTTCACCATCCTGGTCATCGTTGCCATGGGCGTATTGATCGTGCCGCTCGCCAGCGGCCTGATCAATGCGGTGCACGTGCTGCAAGGCGTGGTCGAAACCCAGCGACAGTTCACCCACACCAGCCTTGCCGTCACGCGCGACGTGCGGCAGATCGTCGAGTCGGTCAGCCAGCTGCAACGCGCCGCCGGACAATACCATCTGTTGCAGGACGCCGAATTCGGGCCGGCCCTGCGACAAAGCTTCGACGAACTGCGCACCCAGTTGTCGCAACTCGATACGCAGCTCACCGACCTCCGTTCGCGCGCGACGCTAGCCACGCTGCAGGCGCGCAGCCAGACCCTGTATCGCCAGGTGCGGCCGGGTGAATTCCTGGACAGCGACCAGTTTCACGCCCTCGATCCGACCTTCGATGACTTGCATGATGTCGCGCGCACCCTGCTCGTTCAGGCGGATGCCGCGGTGCAGCGCGAATTGCAGGCGCTGGAAGGCACGGTGCAGGCGACCCGCCGGCGGTTGATCGTGCTGGCGTTGGCCCTGATTCCCCTGACGCTGCTGCTCGCGGCCGTGTTTTCCTGGATGATCAACCGCCCGATCAAGCAGCTCAAGACCTCGATCCAGCAGCTCGGCCAGGCTGACCTGCGCCCCTTGCCGGCCATCAGCGGACCGCAGGATATCGTCGAACTGGGACGGGAAATCGACTGGCTGCGCCAGCGCCTGCAGGCACTGGAAGAACAGAAGCTGCGCTTCCTGCGCCACGTGTCGCACGAGTTGAAGACGCCGCTCGCATCGCTGCGCGAAGGCGTGGCGCTGCTGGGCGACGAACTGGCGGGCAGCCTCAACCCGCGCCAGCGCAGCATCGTCGGCATCATGGACAGCGGCAGCCGCGACCTGCAGAAGCGCATCGAAGACCTGATCCGTTACAGCAGCATGGTACGCGACGCCACGCCCTCGCCCGCCACGCCGCAAGCGCTGGGCGACGCGCTCGATGCCGTCCTGGCGCGGCAAAGGCTGGGGCTCGATACGCGCCACATCGAGGTCGAAACGCAGTTCGACGCGCCCGTGCTCCATGCCGAGCGCGGTCAGCTGGAAACCGTTCTCGACAATCTGTTGTCCAATGCGGTCAAATTCAGTCCCGAGGGCGGACGCATCCTGGTGAAGAGTGCGTCTGTCGACGGCGCGATCGAGGTTTGGGTATGCGATCAGGGCGGCGGCATCCCGGAAGCCGAACGCTCCCACATCTTCGAGCCGTTTTTCCAGGGCGCGCGCCAACCCGCCAGCGTGGTTCGGGGCAGCGGGCTCGGCCTGTCGATCGTGCGCGAGTCGCTGCTGGCTGTCGGCGGCAACGTCGAAGTGGTCGATCGCCCGCCCTGGTCGACCTGTTTCCGATTATCGTGGCCCGCTTACCGCGGCCCGCTTAACCTGACGCGTACCGAATGAGCTTCAAATCCGTCCTGCTTGCCAGTCTTTTGCTGACGCTGAGCGCCTGCGTCGTCCCGCCCCTGCCCGGCCAGCCGGCTCAACCCGGCGCCCGGCTATTCGGGTTGAGCGCATCGGCACTCCTGAACGAGCTGTCGCGGGTGGCGGCGCTGTCTCCCGAACAGCGCCGACGCGAACTGGCCGCGCTGGACAATGAACGCCGCCTCGACGATGCCAAGCGTTTCCAGCAGGCCGCGCTGCTGGAACGCGAAGACAGCGTGGACGCATTCGAGCGCAGCCTCAAGAGCCTGGCCATGATCGACGACGTCGATCCCCGCGCACATACGCTGCTCGATCTGATGAAGAAATCACTCTCGGCCCGCATCGAGCTCCGACAACAGACTGCGCGCGCGCAGGAGCTGCAGGACAAGCTCGATCAGATCAAGGCGCTGGAAAAAACCCTGCAGCAGCGCAACACGCTCCCCAAATCGCCATGAAGAAACCCGCTATCCTGGTCGTCGACGACGACGCGGCACTGCGCGAACTGATCACCCTGCGGCTGGAAGCCAACGGGTTCAAGGTCGAGGCGGTCGATAGCGGCGAGGCCGCCCTGGCACAGCTGGCCTTGGCGCGGCCCGACGCCGTGCTGACTGACATGCAGATGGGCGGTATCGATGGCATGGCCTTGTTTCGGGCCATCCATGCACGCGACCCGTCGCTGCCGGTGATCGTGCTGACCGCGCACGGCACCATCCCGGACGCGGTGGCCGCCACCCAGCAAGGGCTGTTCGGCTACCTGACCAAGCCCTACGACGCACCTACGCTGGTCGACCTGCTGAAGCGTGCCACCCGGCTGACCGGCTGCAGTCCAGAAACGCACGACGACAGCTGGCGCAGCGACATTGTCACCGCCAGCCCGGCAATGGACACGCTGCTGGCCGAAGCCCGTCTGGCCGCCCAGATTGACGCCGCGCTGATGATCCAGGGCGAATCGGGCACCGGCAAGGAATTGCTGGCGCGTGCGATCCACCGTGCCAGCCCGCGTCACGCCAAGCCCTTCGTCGCGATCAACTGCGGCGCGATCCCGGCCGAGCTGCTCGAGTCGGAACTGTTCGGCCATGTCAAAGGCGCCTTCACCGGCGCGGGACGCGACCATCCCGGCCTGTTCCTCAGCGCGCAGGGCGGCACCGTGTTCCTCGACGAGATCGGCGACATGCCGGCCCCGCTGCAGGTCAAGCTGCTGCGCGTGCTGCAGGAGGGCGAAGTACGCCCGGTCGGCGCGACCGAAACGCGCGCGGTCGACGTGCGCATTCTCTCGGCGACCCACTGCAACCTGGAGGAGGCGATCGTCAGCGGCGAGTTTCGCGAAGACCTGTATTACCGGCTGAACGTGGTCAACCTGACGCTGCCGCCGCTGCGCGAACGGCGTGAGGATATCCCTTTGCTGGCGCAGCATTTCCTGAGTCTGTTGACGGAAAAATACCGCCGCCGCATCCACAGCTTCGCACCCGATGCGCTCGACATGCTGGTAGCGGCCGACTGGCCGGGCAATATCCGGCAGCTGCACAACGTCCTGGAGCAGTGCGTCGCCCTGTGCACCACCACGACCATCCCGGCCACGCTGGTCGGGCGGGCATTGCGCGACAAACCCGCCGACATCCAACCCCTGGCCGAGGCACGCGCAGCCTTCGAGCGCGATTACCTCATCACCCTGCTGAAGCTGACGCGCGGACAGGTCAGCGAAGTGGCCCGGCTGGCCGGACGCAACCGCACCGAGGTATACCGACTGCTGCAGCGCCACGACCTCACCCCCGCGCTGTTCAAGGATCGCGACGAAACCGACTAATGTCGGGCAGGGGCGACGCCTGCATCTTGCAGGCTGTCGCCGGCTTGCACGCCAACCCCGCAGTCCGTTGATTCAAATAAGGATTTTCGCTTGGCACACACTCTGCATTGAGGGGATACCGCCTTCTTGGCGCTTATCAATTATCAGAGGAGAACATCATGTTTGGATGGGCCATCACGTTCCTGATCCTTGCCATCATCGCTGGAATTTTCGGCTTTGCCGGCGTGGCCGGCACCGCCGCCTGGATCGCCAAGATCCTGTTTGTCGTGGGCCTGGTCGTGTTTCTTGTCATGCTGGCCACGGGCCGCCGACCGCCGACCATGTAAATCCGTCGTGCCGCATGAAGAGGGGAGCCCAGGCTCCCCTTTTTATGGCCTGTCGCCATCGACATACAAAAATGACAAGAAAAAACATAGGCTTATAAAACAGCATGCCCCCGTGTCGCCGGCCGGCGACATATCTACCCGGTCGAGGCCCCAGGACCCTGGAAAAAATTACCGCTGCCCCATCTCAAGGCTTTGATTCAACAGCGGAAAAAATAACTGGCACGGTCGTCGCTGTAGTCCGCTTGAGTGCATGTGCATTCGACTCAACCCATTACAGGAGATAGCCATGAAATACATCCACCATCGCTTGACGACCTTGACGCTGGCCAGCGTGCTGGGCGCCGCCGCTGCCACTTCCGCTCTGGCCGCATCGACGGCAGCCGACTTCAAAACCTATGACAGCAATGGCGACGGCAAGGTCAGCCAGCAGGAATACCAGGCCCAGGGCGGTAACGAAGGCACGTTCCGCATGATCGACGCCAACGGCGACGGCAGTTTGAGCCACGATGAATTCGTCAAGAAAGGGAGCGCGTCCACGCCTCCCGCGGCACCTGCCAATCCTGCGGCCCCGGGCATGCCGAGTCCCAACGATCGCCTGTGAACATGTGAACGGCCGGCTGGCGTATGCGCCCCGGATCGAATCACCCTATGTCAATGGAGACCAACATGAAAAACCTTAATCGAACGCTCTTGAAGCTGGCGTTTGCCAGCATGTTCAGCGCGGGTGTTGCGGGGCAGGCCTTGGCCGCGACGGCCAGCTTCAAAACCTACGACAGCAACGGCGACGGCAAGATCAGCCTGACGGAATTCCAGGAACACGGCGGTCAGGCGCAGGCCTTCCGCGACGGCGACACCAACCATGACAACAGCCTGAGCCAGGATGAACTCGTCAAGGCCGACGCCAGCGGCGACCGCATCAAGGCCGGCAAATATATCGATGACGCGTGGATTACCACCAAGGTCAAAACGATGTTGCTGAAAGACGAAGGCATGAAGGGACTCGGCGTGGACGTGGAGACCCACAAAGGCACGGTGCTGTTGGCCGGCTGGGTCAACAACGCCACTCAGGTCGCCGAGGCCGAGAAAATCGCGCGCAGTGTCAAAGGCGTCACCGGTGTCAAGAACACCCTGCAGATCAAGAATTGATTGCAGTAGGGATCAGGCCGGCGGCGGCAGGTGCCGCTGTCTCGGCCGCAACCAGGAGAATCACATGCATCAGACCATGCAACACCTCAACGATGAGCATATGCGGCTGTACGAATGGAGCGGCGCCGGGGCAGAAATCAGACTGCAGGCTGCCGCCCCGCAAAAATCGAAGCGGACACATGCCTGGCATGCCTCATACGGCGTACTGGCGTTGCTGACGTCCCTGCTGGCGTTGAACGGCTGTGACAGCAAGGGTCCGGTGGAACAGGCCGGCGAACAGGTCGATCAGGCCGTCAAGGACATGCAGGCGGAGGATGCGCGTTCGCAACAGATGAACACGCCATCCGCCAGCCCGGAGGCGGCGGCGCCCGCCCAGGAAGCCCACTCGGACGGTTCGCAGCCTGGCTCCGACATGCCGAAACAATAGCGCCATGCCGGTGCGACGCGGAGACCCAAAAAAAGCCGGTGGCACGCGCGTGCCACCGGCTGGGTGTGGATCGAACGACGATCAGAACGCGTAGCTGTACATCAGTTGCCAGTTCAACTGGCTATGGTCGATGACCATGCCGCCATTACCGACGGGCGGATTGGGTCCCGTGCCGGTCACCGAGGCCTTGGGCGAATAGCTCAATGCGAAATTCACGGTGGACTGCTTGCTGAAGGCATAGCCGAAGCCTGCCGTGTAATGGTTTTCGACGATCGCCGGCCACAGGTAGTTGACGAACTGATCCGGAATCGGATTCTTGCCGTGGTTGTAGCCGATGCGACCCGTCAGGGCGTCGTTGAGTTTGTAGGCGAGACCCAGCGACAGCACGATCTGGTCGTTCCAATCCTGCTGGAACGGCGCATAGACGGCACCGTTTTTGTAGATGGTCACGGTATTCATGCTGTCGCCCCACAGCACGTCCTTGACGTCGGCCGCGACCATGAGCTTGTCGTTCGCCTGCCAGGCCAGACCCAGGCCCAGGGTGGCCGGCATGTCGAAGCCCTTCACCTTGTAGATGCCGTCCTTGAGGTCAGGCAGGTTGCCGGCGGACTGATAGACGCCGCCGACGGTGAGCGCATCGGCCAGCTTGTAGGTGAAGCCGAGCTTGGCTGCCAGGCTGTAGCCCTTGGCGGCGCCGGTAAAGTCGCTGCCGTCCTTGAAGTTGATGCCGTATCCGGTCACCACCATGTCCATTCCGGCCCAGACGACGTCGACGCTGCCGCCGATATTGAAGCGGTCATTGACCGCATAGGCCAGCGGGAAAATCACCCGCCCCACACTCACCTGCGCCATATCGCCGCTGGCGTATTCGGTACCCATGCCGCCCTGGCCGTAGATGCCGGCGCCGTAAGTCAGCTTGCCCATTTTTTTCGCGTAGCCGAATGCCGGCATGTAGAAGGCATCCGCTTTGGATTTACCGATCCCCATCGACGTCTTGACGTCCGGGCCCACGAAACCCAGCATCACATCGATCCGGCTGCCTTCCGCCATCAGGCCCAGCGTGGCGGGATTGTTCGCCATGGCGGCCGTGCCGTTGTCATATGCCATGGCCGCACCGCCCATGCCGGTGGCAATGGGGCCATAGCCTTCCATGAGCATGCCATTGGTTGCCATGGCCAAGCCGGGCACAGCAAGGCCCGCCGCGGCAAGCGTGGCCGCGAGTTTATTCAGTTGCATCGGGGTTCTCCTAGAAGGACGCGTTATAGATTTTTAGAAAACTCGAAAATTCTAACCTATTTATGTATGTGCCCGTATGGGCGGGCCGGGGTCTTGCAAATCTGATGCATCAGGATGGGCAATGCTGCGAGGGGGATCTCTGGTTCCTTGATCATGAATCGGCACCAGCCGGAAAAACATTAGCCCGCAGGGCGTTACATTGCGTTACATGTGGTTACCTGCTCCAAACATGCCGCTTACACGGCGCGCCTAGAGTGCAATTGTCCGCCGGCATTAAAGTTGTCATCGGGGACATTGATCAACCGAACAGGAGCCACATCATGAAAACCACACTGATTACAACCCGCCTCGGGATGCTGATGCTGGGGGGGCTGAGCCTCGTAGCGACCGCCGCGCAAGCCGACTGGGATCGTTACGGTCACCCCCAGGTCAGGCACACCTACCAACAAAGCCAGGCATACAGTCAGCAGATCAATGCGCGCCAGATGCGGCAGATGGATCGTATCGAAGCTGGCAAACATAACGGCAGCCTGACCCGCCATGAAGTCCGCGACTTGATGCGCGAGCAGCACGAAATCCAGGCCATGGAGCATCATTTCCGCGCCGACGGCATCATCGACGCCCGTGAGTTCCGGCGTCTCGACCATGCACTCGACCAGGCCGGCCGCAATATCCGGGCAGAACGGCATGACCGCCAGGCACGCTACGCCTACAATACCTGGCCCCGTTGAACCCGGCCACCGCCGGCTACGTGGATCACTTCTACTCCAATCACTTCCATTCCAAAGACAACCCAGGAGCACATCATGAACGTGCCTGTCACACTGGCCTTGGCGGCGCTCGCGGGCACCAGCCCGGCGTGGGCCGACCCGCCCGAGCATGCCCCGGCGCACGGTTACTACAAAAAGCACCACGACGATGACCGCGGCCGTCGGCAGCACCGCCATGCCGGACATTACCGGGGCCAAAGCGGGGTCGTCTATGTGCACGACTACGGCATCCCGGCCGGCCGCTGCAATCGCGACGAAATCGGCGCGGTCATCGGCGGCGTGTCCGGCGCGGTCATCGGCGGTCAGGTCGCGGGACGCGACGATCGCGTCGTCGGCATGGTGGTCGGGGGCGTACTCGGCGCGGTATTGGGCCACGCCATCGGCGACAGCATGGATGCCCGCGATCGCGCCTGCATGGGACATGCCCTGGAGCTCGGCCGTCCGGGCGTTCCGGTTGCGTGGCGCCATGACGGTCACGCCTATCGCTTCACGCCGCGCGGCGATGCGCGCGATGGCTGCCGTTACGCCACGCTGGTGGTCGATGGCCAACGGCCACACGACGTGCTGGCCTGCCCGGCCGGGCGCGGGGAATGGTCTTTCCGCCGCACCTGATCAGCCCTCGCTTCCGGGTCGGCGACGCCAAGCCTGCTAAAATGCCGACTTTGCGTCCTGGCCCGCTTCATGTCTGCCCTCAAGAACGATACTTTCCTGCGCGCGCTGCTGCGCCAGCCTACTGATTACACGCCGTTGTGGCTGATGCGCCAGGCCGGGCGCTATCTGCCGGAATACAACGCCACCCGCGCACGCGCAGGGGATTTCCTGACCCTGTGCAAAACCCCCGATCTGGCGACCGAAGTGACGCTGCAACCGCTGGCGCGCTACCCGCTCGACGCGGCGATCCTGTTTTCCGACATCCTCACCGTGCCCGATGCGATGGGACTGGGACTGTACTTCTCGACCGGCGAAGGCCCGCGCTTCGAGCGCCCGCTGCGCGACGAATGGGAAATCCGCGACCTTTCCGCACCCGATCCGACCGACAAGCTGGGCTACGTGATGGATGCGGTACGTTCGATCCGCCGTGCGCTCGACGGCTCGGTGCCGCTGATCGGTTTCTCCGGCAGCCCGTACACGCTGGCCTGCTACATGATCGAAGGCGGCGGCTCGGACGACTACCGCCACATCAAGACCATGCTGTACAGCCGCCCCGACCTGCTGCATCGCATCCTCGAAGTGAACACCCAGGCGGTGACCGACTACCTCAATGCGCAGATCGAGGCCGGCGCCCAGGCCGTGATGATTTTCGATTCGTGGGGCGGCAGCCTGACGCCCCACGCGTACAAGGAATTCTCGCTCGCCTACATGGAACGCATCGTCGACGGCCTGATCAAGGAACGCGACGGCCGACGCGTGCCGAGCATCGTCTTCACCAAAGGGGGCGGCAACTGGCTGGAAGCCATCGCCGCCTGCGGCGCCGACGCGGTCGGCCTCGACTGGAGCATCGACATCGGCGAAGCGCGCCACCGCGTGGGCAGCCAGGTGGCGCTGCAAGGCAATCTCGATCCCAGCGCCCTGCACGGCACGCCGGATATCATCCGCAGCGAAGTCGCGCGCATCATTGACGGCTACGGCAACCATCCCGGCCATGTATTCAACCTCGGCCACGGCATTTCGCAATTCACCAACCCGGACAACGTCAGCATCCTGGTCGAGGCCGTGCACAGCCGTAGCCGGGCCATGCGTGCCGCCGGTGAAAACTGATTTTCCAGATGTAAAGAATCGAAAATTTCGAATAATTTACGTATAAAAATCGACTTTTCAGCACGGTTGGGTTTACGTCACCATACCCGCTCTCGTCGACATTACGGAGCCTCATCGTGAAACCTTTCCTGATCAGCCTGTTCGCCGTGTTTCTCACCTTCGCGTTCGCCACCCATGACGCCGAGGCCAGACGCCTCGGCGGCGGCAAGTCCTTCGGCATGCAGCGCAGCGCGCCCGCCAAACAGGAGGCCGCCCCTGCGCCGCAACGCCAGCAGACGGCCGGCACGCCGGCCCCGGCCACCCCGCAGAAACGCAGTTGGATGGGGCCGATCGCAGGACTGGCCGCGGGCCTCGGGCTTGCCGCCCTGGCTTCACACTTCGGCTTCGGCGAAGGAATGGCCAATTTCCTGATGCTGGCACTGCTGGCCATGGCTGCGTTCATGTTGTTCCGCTTCCTGATGCGCCGCGCTGCGCCCACAACGCCGGCCATGCAATATGCCGGCATGCCGGCTTCCACAATGAACCCTGCATCCTCCAGGTTTGAGCAGGTGCCAGCCGGGGCATTCGGTAGCCCCATCCCCACCTTTCCGCCCGGATTTGACGCCGAGGCGTTCGTGCGCGAGGCCAAGCTCAACTTCATCCGTCTCCAGGCAGCCTTCGACGCCGGCAACCTGGACGACCTGCGCGCCTTTACCTCGCCCGAAGTCTTCGCCGAAATCCGCATGCAACTGGCCGAGCGCGGCGCGGCTGCGCAAACCACGGACGTGATGGCGCTCGACGCCGAGGTGCTCGAAGCCACCGACGAGGATGGTCACCATGTGGTCAGCGTCCGTTTCACCGGGATGGTTCGCGAAACGGCCGACGACCTCGGCGCCACCCCGCTCGATGAGGTATGGCACCTCAGCAAACCCGCCCAAGGCCAGGGCGGCTGGGTAATTGCCGGGATTCAGCAAGCATAAACCCAGACAAAACAAGGCCTTGTGCACGAAAAACGTGCACAAGGCCCGTAATTGCGGCAATAGAAGCATCAACTTATGCACAGTTTTGACGCACGGGAACTTTTTTTGTGTCAAGACCTTGACAGTCGCACCTTGTTTATAAGTAACTGAATAATATGGATTTGTCGGCCTGCCTGCTTTTTAGTCTTTAAGGCTGACCCGCCTGAATACGGGCATTGGGGGCAATCGACACAAATCACCCACACAATTATCCACAGCCTGCGTGGACAACGCCAAATTACCCTTGGCTAACAATCAGTTAGTGAAACTTTCCCGATACCTGACCAAGATTCGCCACTAACATGCCGTTCATCCTCCAGGTCGCGCTCGATACCCCGCTGCACCGGCTGTTCGACTATCGCCTGCCGGAGCAGTTGGGTCCGGTGCAGCCGGGTAGCCTGGTCGAAGTCCCGTTCGGCCGAACGCTACAAATCGGCGTCGCCCTGGAACGGCAGAGTGATAGCGCCATCGTGGCGGACAAGCTGCGCGACGTCATCCGCGTGCTGGACGATCGCCCCGCGCTGTCGCCCGACATCCTCCGTCTGGCACAGTTTTGCGCCGACTATTACCACTATCCGCTGGGCGCGATCCTGCTCGCCACGCTACCGCCGCGCCTGCGCAATGCGACGCCGTTTGCCGCGGACACGCCCTGGCTGGTCGTGACCGAGGCAGGGCGGACGACCGAACCCCCCGCTCGTGCCCGCGCACAACGCGCCCTGCTCGACGCCTTGCGCGCGGCGCCACAGGCGCGTGCGACATTGCGTGAACAGAAACAAGGCCGCCACGCCGCAGCGCTGGTTGCGGCCGGCTGGGCGGAATGGTCGCGATTGCCGCCCGCTGCCGGCCATGCGCCACCGACCCAGGCGGCCCCCGCGGCGACCGTCGAGCAACAGGCTGCGCTCGACCGCCTGCTGCCCGCGCTGGGACCATTCGGCGTCCACCTCATACACGGCGTCACCGGCAGCGGCAAGACCGAGCTGTATCTGCGCCTGATCGATGTGGTGTTGGCAACAGGCCGGCAGGTGCTGGTGCTGATCCCCGAAATCGCCCTCACTCCGCAACTGGAACAACATTTCCGCCGTCGTTTTCCCGGGCGGCGTATCGCCACCCTGCACAGCGGCTTGAGCGAAACCGCGCGCGCGGAAAACTGGCTCGCCGCACCCGACTGCGACGTCCTGCTCGGCACCCGACTGTCCGTGTTCACGCCGCTTCCCCGGCTGGGGTTGATCGTCGTCGACGAAGAGCACGACGCCTCGTTCAAGCAGCAGGACGGCCTGCGCTATTCGGCACGCGACGTCGCCATCGCCCGTGGGAAGCAGGCCGATATTCCTGTGATACTCGGCTCGGCCACGCCTTCGCTGGAAAGCTATGCGCAGGCCCTGAATGGCCGCTACCAGCTGATCGAACTGAAACAGCGCGCGATCAGCCAGGCGCAACTGCCGGACATCGAGCTCGTCGACCTGAAGCACATTCCGGTCGACAACGGCCTGACACGGCCCGCGCTACAGGCGCTGACCGACACCCTGGCGCGCGGCGAGCAGAGCCTGGTCTTTCTCAACCGGCGCGGCTATGCCCCGGCGCTGTACTGCCCGAGCTGTGCGTGGGTGTCGCCCTGCCCGCGCTGCTCGGCGCGGCTGGTGCTGCACCGCACCTCGCACCGGCTGAAGTGCCATCACTGCGGATTCGAGACGCGCATCCCGCCCGAGTGCCCGAGTTGCGGCAACCCCGACCTCAAAGCCCTCGGCCAGGGGACGCAGCGACTGGAGGAAACGCTGGCCGCCTTCCTGCCTGCCGCACGCATTCGCCGCATCGACCGCGACACCATGCGGCCGCGCGCCTGGGCCGAGCTCGGCGAAGCGGTGCATGGCGGCGAAGTCGACATCCTGGTTGGCACGCAAATGCTGGCCAAGGGCCACGATTTTCCCAACATGACGCTGGCGCTGATCCTCGACACCGACGGCGCCCTCTACAGCCCGGATTTCCGCGCCACCGAGCGCCTGTTCGCCCAATTGATGCAGGTAGCCGGGCGCGCCGGGCGCGCCGACAAACCCGGCCGCGTACTGATCCAGACCGCCTTCCCCGACCACCCCTTGTTCCGCTATCTGCAGCGCCACGACTACGCCGGCTATGCCCACACGCTGCTGGCCGAGCGCAAGCAGCTCGATCTGCCACCGTTCACCCGCCAGGTGCTGCTGCGCGCCGAAGCGACGACGATGGAGGCGGCGCTGGCCTTCCTGCAACACGCTGCGGCGCGGGCCCCGGACACGGTCGGCGTCAGCGTATTCGGCGCCACGCCGGCGCCGATGGCGCGCGTGGCCAATCTCGAACGTGCACAACTTCTGATCCAGTCGGCGCAGCGTCAGGCCCTGCAAGCCTTCGTTCGTGATTGGCGGCCGCAACTCGACAGCATCAAACCGCGTATCGCACGCTGGTCGCTCGACGTCGATCCGCTGGTGTTCTAGCGGTCCTTGTATGTCGAAAGTCCTCAATTAGACCGGTTTCCGTTCGATAACGTATCTTGGGGCGCGGATTTAACACAGCATCGAAGCCCACACGATGGCGGAACACCGATGAGCGAACACTACGACGAGCACTACATCAATAGCGTGACCGCGCTGGGCGATACCCACGAGGTCGTCACGACCCAGGCAATATTCACCCGCAACGGCATCAAGCTGATCGACCGCGGGGCACGCATCAACTCGGCCATGCGTGAAAAGCTGGTGAAGCACAAGCTGATTCCGGCCATCGACGAATGCCTCTCCGTCACCGATGGCGTCACCAACGCCAGCCTGCGCGACCGCGCCCGCGAGATCCTGGACAACGAGCCCCGCTTCCAGTTTTTCCGCCCCAGCCTGCCCGGGACCGCACAGTTGCTCAACGCTTTCTATGCCATGCCGCTCAACGCGCCGCTCGCGTTCAAACTCACGGTGGCACGCGAGCGACGCCCGGAGATTTTCGAGCACAGCGTGCAGATGACGCTGATCGCACTCATCCTCGCCATCAAAAGCCACCTACCTGAGCGCGACCTGGCAAGTGTCGCCACGGCGGGCATGCTTCACGATATCGGCGAACTGCATATCGATCCCGCCCTGCTGCGGCCCGGCCATGCGCTCGATCCGGACGCGATGCGCCATATCTACGCTCATCCGATGACGGCCTATCTCATCCTGCAAACCTATCCCATGTTCCACCCGGAAATCAGCACAGCCGTATTCGAGCACCACGAACGGCTGGATGGCAGCGGCTACCCGCGCGGGCTCAAGGGCGAGGAAATCGGCCGCCTAGGCCAGATTCTGATGCTGGCCGAGGCCGTCAACGCCCTGTTCGAAAAGAGCTGGCACACCCACGGCGCCGCTCGCCTGGCGGTGATGCTGAAAATGAACCGGCGCAAATTCGACCGCGAATTGATCAATCATCTCGTCAGGCTGCTCAACAGCGGCGAGCGGGCGGAGCCGGGCGGGCGGGCGGACAACATCTCGTCCGAATCGGTGGCGGCTCAGCTCAACCAGTTGGCCGAAGTGTTCCGCTTGTGGCACCACGCACACCACACCTGTCCGCCCGAGGTGGCCGAGGAACCGCTGGTGACATTCGTCAACCAGCGCCTGACCGACCTGGAACGCACCCTACTGGAGACCGGTTTCCATCCGGACGCGCTAGCCGCCTTCACGACTGGAATCGAGAACGACACGGCCGTGCTGGCCGAAATACAACTCATGACCAGCGAATCACACCGGCAGGTCTGCGACATCCTGAAAGAGGTCCGTCGTCGCTGGGCGGCCCTTCGCGACGACAGCGCCGGCCGCGCCGCCGTAGAGTTCTGGGTCGCGCGCGCACAGACGCTGCTCCAGGCAGGCTGACTCGCCGGCTCACTCGTCGTCTGGCGTTTGGCCGCCTCGCACGTGGCGCATATAATCGCGTGCTACCCATTTTGAACACTGAAGATGCTTGCCCGACCCCATCTTCAATGTAACCATGTCCAACACCCATCCGCTTAAAGACCAGATCGCCCTGCTGATCGGCGAAGCCCTCGAAACGGTGGCGCCCGACACGCCGGTCAGCCTCGAGATCGAACGCCCGAAGAACCCCACCCACGGCGACTTTTCCAGCAATGCCGCGATGCAGCTGGCGCGGCCGCTGAAGAAGAATCCGCGCGAACTGGCCCAGCGGATCCTCACCGAGCTGCCGAAATCGCCCTTGGTCGCCAAAACCGAGATCGCCGGCGCCGGCTTCATCAACTTCCACCTCACGCCGGCCGCCTGGCACGGGATCGTGCCGCAGATCCGTTCGGCCGGCATGCAATTCGGCTGCGCAGAAACCGGCAAGGGACACAAGGTCCTGGTCGAGTTCGTGTCAGCCAACCCGACCGGCCCGCTGCACGTCGGCCACGGCCGTCAGGCCGCGCTCGGCGACGCGATCTGCAATCTCTACGCCGCACAGGGCTGGGGCGTCTACCGCGAGTTTTACTACAACGACGCCGGCGTGCAGATCGCGACGCTCGCCAACAGCGTGCAGGCGCGCGCCAGGGGCCTGAAGCCGGGCGACGCCGCGTGGCCCGAAGCCGCCTACAACGGCGACTACATCGCCGACATCGCGGCTGATTTCCTCGCCATGAAGACCGTGAAGTCGGACGACCGCGAATTCACTGCGTCGGGCGACGTCGACGACCTTGACTCGATCCGCCAGTTCGCCGTCGCCTACCTGCGCCACGAGCAGGACCTCGACCTCAAGGCCTTCGCGGTACGCTTCGACAACTATTACCTGGAATCGAGTCTCTACACCGACGGCCGCGTCAAGGCGACGGTGCAGAAGCTCATTGACGCCGGCAAGACCTACGAGCAGGACGGCGCGCTGTGGCTGCGCACCACCGACTACGGCGACGACAAGGACCGCGTGATGAAGAAGTCCGACGGCACCTACACCTACTTCGTGCCGGATGTCGCCTACCACATCGCCAAGTGGGAGCGCGGCTACGACCGCGCCATCAACATCCAGGGCTCCGACCACCACGGCACCATCGCCCGCGTACGAGCCGGCCTGCAAGCAGCGGACGTGGGGATCGCCAAGGGGTATCCGGATTACCTACTGCACACCATGGTGCGCGTGATGCGCGGCGGCGAGGAGGTGAAGATCTCCAAGCGCGCCGGCAGCTATGTCACGTTGCGCGATCTCATCGAGTGGACCAGCAAGGACGCGGTGCGCTTCTTCCTGCTCTCGCGCAAGCCCGACACCGAATACATCTTCGACGTCGACCTCGCACTCGCCAAGAACAACGACAACCCGGTGTACTACGTACAGTATGCGCACGCACGCATCTGCCGGGTGTTCGAGGAATGGGGTGGCATGTCCGACGCGCTCGACGGCGCCGACCTCGCGCCGCTGACCGCCCAGCATGAACTGGCCCTTTTGCAGCGTCTGGCCGAATATCCGGAAACGATCGCCACCGCCGCACGCGAACTGGCGCCGCACCTGCTGGTGCATTACCTGCAGATGCTGGCGGGCGATTTCCATTCCTGGTACAACGCCGAAAAATTCCTGGTCGACGATGCATCGACGAAACTTGCCCGACTGACTCTGGCTGATGCCACGCGCATTGCAATCGTCAACGGCCTGGCCTTGCTCGGCGTATCCGCCCCGGAGAAAATGTAGTCATGGCAAAACCCGCTTCCCGCAAGTCCGGCCGCTCAGGTGGCAACTCCATTTTCACCGGCGTACTAATCGGCCTCATCATCGGCGCAATCCTCGCCGTGGGCGTAGCGCTGTGGGCGACCGGCGTCAACCCGTTCAAACTCGGCAAACACGCAAACGCGCCCACCAAGCCCGTTGCGCCCGCATCCCCCGCACCGGACACCGCACCCAGCTTCGATTTCTACAAGGTTCTGCCCGACAACACGTCGAGCGCATTGCCCGCCACCCCGACCCCTGCCGACACCGCGCCCCGGCTTTATCTGCAAGCAGGCGCGTTCCAGCGGGCCGACGAAGCCGACAACCTGAAAGCCCAGCTGGCCTTGCTGGGTGTCGAGGCGGTCATACAGACCAGCGAGGTCGCCAACAAGGGCGTGCTGCACCGCGTACGCATCGGCCCGTTCCACACCGCTGACGAAGCAAACCGTACCCGCAGCCTGCTCGCGCAGAACAATATCCCGGTCACGCTGGTCAAAGAAGTTCCCACTCAACAGGAGACGCCTTGATGTTTGCCCGCACTTTGGCTTTTTTTGCCGCCGCCGTATTGTCCTTGTCCGCCATTGCTGGAGGTGCTGGAGTTCTTCTGGTACCGCTGCCCGCATTGCAACGCGCTTGAACCCGGTCTCAATGCGTGGTTGAAGAAACTGCCCAAGGACGCTCAGATTCGCCGCGTCCCGGCCGTGTTCCGCGACGACTGGATGCCCGGCGCCAAGATCTATTACACCCTGCAGCAAATGGATCTGTTGAGCCGCCTGCACGACAAGGTATTCGACGCCTACCACGTGGACAACCTCAACCTCAACGACCCGGCCGTGCTGGGCAGCTGGATCGCGAAGCAGGGCGTGGACCGCAAGAAATTCGAGAGCATCTACAACTCCTTCTCCACCCAGTCCAAGGCCATGCAAGGCGCACGGCTTGCCACCACCTACGGCGTCATGGGCGTGCCGGCCTTTATCATCGACGGCAAATACACCACTTCGGAGTCGATGACCGGCAGCGAACCCCGCCTGTTCGAGGTTCTCGACCAGCTGATCGTCAAGGCACGCGATGAGCGCGGCGGCAAGAAACCCGCGAAGTAAGCCTGTTGCCTCCCCCCGCCCCACTCAAGGTAGCGAATAGGCCCTTGCGGGTTTTGAATAAACCCCTCAGGGTCTTCATCACCGGGGCCAGTTCCGGCCTCGGTGCTGCGTTGGCGCGACACTATGGCACAGCAGGCGCGCAACTGGGGCTGGCCGGACGCCGCCTGGATGGCTTGCAGAACACCGCCACCGGGTTGAATGCACACCTCTATCAGGCCGATGTGCGCGACGCGGCAGCCATGCAGCAGGCTGCCACGGCATTTTTGAGCGATGTCGGCGCACCCGACATCGTCATTGCTGCGGCCGGGATCAGCGTCGGCACACTCACCGAATTCGCCGAAGATGCGCCGGTGTTCCGCGCGGTGATGGACGCCAACGTGCTGGGGCTGGTCCACACTTTTCAGCCGTTCATCGGCGCCCTGCAGCCGGGCGGCGTGCTGTGCGGCATTTCTAGCGTGGCCGGGATACGCGGGCTGCCGGGCGGCAGCGCCTATTCGGCGTCGAAGGCGGCGGCCACGGTCTATCTCGAAGCCCTGCGGCTCGAATTGAAAGCACGGGACATTGTCGTGGTCACGGTGGCGCCAGGCTATATCGACACGCCCATGACGCGGGTCAATCCCTATGCCATGCCTTTCCGGATGACGGCACAGACTGCTGCCGCCAAAGTAGCCCGCTGCATCGCCCACCGTCGCCGTTTCACGGTGATTCCCTGGCAGATGGCCTGGGTGGCGCGGATGCTGAAATGGCTTCCCATTCCGGTCTATGATGCAGTTTTCGAAAAAGCGCCACGCAAGCCGCGCAATCTGCCAACATAATGTGCATCGCATAAAACGTATCGGAGAAGCAATGCCTGCCCCCCTGAACATCATCCTCATCGACGATCATCCGCTCCTGCGCATGGGTGTGGCGGGCTATATCGAGCAGGAACCGGATCTGCGCCTCACCGCGCAACTGGCCAACGCCGCCGAACTGCGTGCCTGGATCGAAGCTGGCAACCGGGCCGATGCGGCACTGCTCGACCGCTCCCTCCCCGATGCCGATGGCCTCGACCTGGTCTCCGATCTACGCGACCTGGGCATCAAGGTCATCATGCTGACCATTGCCGACTCCGACGAGGAGATCTCCGAAGCCATTTCTTCCGGCGTCGACGGCTACGTTGTCAAATCCAGCGATCCCGACCAGGTCCTGGCCGCCATCCGCAGCGTGTGCGACGGTCAAAGCAGCTTTCCCCTCAACATCATGCAGAAGATGGC
Source organism: Thiobacillus sp. SCN 63-57 (assembly GCF_001725555.1). NCBI lineage: Bacteria > Pseudomonadati > Pseudomonadota > Betaproteobacteria > Nitrosomonadales > Thiobacillaceae > Thiobacillus > Thiobacillus sp. SCN 63-57. The sequence goes on from NZ_MEGP01000004.1 coordinate 142,567, forward strand.
GCGCGGCGAACTCAACAACAATGCCCTGTCGGCGCTGACCGCGCGGGAAATGGAAATCGTCGACCACGTGAAGGAAGGGCTCTCCAACAAGGCCATCGCCTACAAGATGACCCTGTCGGAAAACACCGTGCGCAACCACCTGCGCAACATCATGGAAAAGCTCGGCCTGCGCAATCGCGTCCAGGTCGCTACCCTGGCGCTGAAGGAAGATCGCAAGCGGCACTAGGCGGCACAACAAGCCATTTTCCACGAATGAAAACGCGGCCGCCGGGGCCGCGCTTTTTTTGTGTCTGCCGAACCGAATTATTCCACTGTGACGCTTTTTGCCAGATTGCGCGGCTTGTCGACGTCAGTGCCTTTTTGCAGGGCGGCATGATACGACAACAACTGCAGCGGTACGGTATGCAGGATCGGCGACAACACGCCGTTGCTGCCGCCCGGGAGTCGGATGACGTGGACGAAGGCCGATTCCTCGATATGCACATCGCCGTCGGCGAACACATACAATTCGCCGCCGCGCGCCCGCACTTCCTGCATGTTCGATTTCAGTTTCTCGATCAGCTGGTCGTTGGGCGCGATGGTGATCACCGGCATGTCTTCGTCGACCAGTGCCAGCGGACCATGCTTGAGCTCGCCCGCCGGATAGGCTTCGGCGTGGATATAGGAAATCTCCTTCAGTTTCAGCGCGCCTTCGAGCGCGATCGGGTAGTGCACGCCGCGGCCGAGGAAGAGCGCGTGGTGCTTGTTGGCGAAGCGCTGCGACCAGGCTTCGACTTGCGGCTCCAGCGCCAGTACCTGTTGCATCTTGTTCGGCAGGCTGCGCAACGCGGCAAGGTGGGCAGCCTCCTGCTCAGGCGTCAACCGGCCGCGTAGCTTGGCGAGTACCAGCGTCAGCAGGAACAGGCCCGCCAGTTGGGTGGTGAAGGCCTTGGTCGAGGCCACGCCGATCTCCGGCCCGGCGCGCGTCAGGAACTTGAGCCGCGACGTGCGCGTCAGTGCCGATTCCGCCACGTTGCAGATGGTCAACGTCTTGTTCTGGCCAAGCGCAATGGCGTGGTTCAACGCCGCCAGTGTGTCGGCTGTTTCACCCGATTGCGAGATGGTGACGATCAGCGCGTCAGGGTTCGGCACGCTGGTGCGATAGCGGTATTCGCTGGCGATTTCCGCATAGGCCGGGATGCCGGCAATCTCCTCCAGCCAGTAAGTAGCCACTTTCGCGGCATGGTAGCTGGTGCCGCAAGCAAGGAAGGTCACCGCCTTCACCTGGCCCAACACGTCGGCAGCGTCGAAGCCGAACCATTCGGGCTGGACGCGATCCTGTGCCACTGCAGTCAGCAGGGTATCGGTGAGCGCACGCGGCTGCTCGTGGATTTCCTTCTGCATGAAGTGGCGGTAATTGCCGAGTTCGGCCATGTCGGACGTCAGCTCGGAGACGTGCACGCTGCGGTCGACCTGGTTGCCCGCCGCGTCGTACACCGTTACCGACAACAGGCCGATGTCGGCGACATCGCCTTCTTCCAGGTACATCACCCGCTGGGTCACCGGCAGCAAGGCCGACACGTCGGAGGCAATGAAGTTTTCCTCGATGCCCAGGCCCACCAGCAAAGGGCTGCCCTTGCGTGCGCACACCAGGCGATTGGGCGCGTCCTCGCTCACCACACCGATGGCGTAGGCACCTTCGAGTTCAGCCACGGCAGCACGGGTGGCCGCGAGCAGATCCTTCGTCTGGCGGAAGTGAAGATCGATCAGATGCGCAATGACCTCGGTATCGGTTTCCGACGTGAAGACAAAGCCATCCGCCTTCAGGCGTTCACGCAGGGCTTCGTGGTTTTCGATAATGCCGTTGTGCACCACCGCGAGGCGGCCGCTGACGTGCGGATGCGCATTGGCCTCCGACGGTGCGCCGTGCGTGGCCCAGCGGGTGTGTGCAATGCCAAGGTTGCCGTGCACCTGCTGCGCGGCGCACGCTTCGGCCAGGCCGGCAACGCGACCGACGCTACGCACCCGCTTGAGGCCGCCATTGATGGTGACAAGGCCAGCCGAATCGTAACCACGGTATTCCAGCCGCCGCAGGCCCTCGAGCAGAATGGGGACAACATTACGCTGCGCTACCGCGCCGACTATGCCGCACATACCTAGCCTTCCTTTTTCTGTTTGACCGGCCGTTTCCAGCCATTGACGGTAAGCTGCTTCGCCCGCGATAACGTCAACTCGCCGGCTGGGGCATCGCGTGTCAGCGTCGTACCCGCGCCCAGCGTCGCGCCCTGGCCGACAGTGACGGGCGCCACCAGTTGCGTGTCGGACCCCACGAAAACATCGTCCTCAATGACCGTGCGGTGCTTGTTGGCACCATCGTAATTGCAGGTAATGGTGCCCGCGCCGATGTTGACCCGCTTGCCCATGGTGGTATCGCCGACGTAGGACAGGTGGTTGATCTTGGTGCCGTCGTCGATCTGGCTGTTCTTGATCTCGACGAAGTTGCCGACGTGGACGTCGCGCGCCAGGGAGGTACCCGGGCGAATGCGCGAGAACGGCCCCAGCCGATTGGCCTCGCCGATGACGGCATCGTCGATCAGAGTGAACGCGTCGATGCGGGTGGCCGCGGCAATCTTCACGTTCCGCAGCACGCAGTTGGCGCCCACTTGCACGCCGTCGCCCAATTCCACAAGGCCTTCGAATACGCAATTGACGTCGATCACGACGTCGCGCCCGCATGCCAGCATGCCGCGCACGTCAAGCCGGGCAGGATCCATCAAGGTAACGCCGGCGTCGAGCAGTCCCTGCGCGATCTCGCCTTGGTGGATGCGTTCGAGTTCGGCCAACTGGGCCTTGCTGTTGACGCCGAGCACTTCCCATTCATATGCGGGATGGTGGGTTTCCACTGTCAGGCCATCGCGCACCGCCAGCGCGATGATGTCGGTAAGGTAGTACTCACCTTGTGCGTTGTCGTTCTTCAGTTCATCGATCCACTGCCTGAGATGACGGGTCGCCACTGCAAGGATGCCGGTGTTGACCTCATGGATCGCCCGCTCGGCAGGGGTCGCGTCCTTGTGTTCGACGATGCGTCGTACCCGGCCGTCGGCATCCCGCACGATGCGCCCATAGCCGTCGGGCTGCGCCAGCTTGACAGTAAGGAGCCCCAGTTTGCCTGCCTGGGCCGCGCTCACGAGCGGTCGCAAGGTACGCGTATGCGTCAACGGCACGTCACCATACAACACCAGTGTCACACTGTCGTCGGACAGTTGTGGCAACGCCTGCTTCACGGCGTGGCCCGTGCCGTGCTGTTCGGCCTGTAGCACAAACGTCAGTTTGTCGTCAGCCATCGCCTGCGGCACGGCCTCGCCGCCAAAGCCGTAGACAACGCAGGTTTGAGCTGCACCCAATGCATGGGCCGTATCGACGACATGGCCCAGCAGGGGTTTGCCCGCCAGCTTGTGCAGCACCTTGGGCTGGTCGGACCGCATCCGGGTGCCCTTGCCCGCCGCGAGTATCAGGATTTCAAGCTTGGAATGCATTCGGGTCGTCCGGGTGTGTGAATCGCATCAGCAGAATGAGAGCAAATCGCGCGCCAAGTATAAAGCCTGGACGGGGCCGCCAAAATGAAAAGGCAACCCGAAGGTTGCCTTTTCTATTTTCGCGCGTGGGATCGCCTCCCGGCGATACGGGGCGACGCCCCGTACGCCGGCTCACGTTTCCGCAACCAAACTCAATTGAGCGGCTGCAATTCGACTCGGCGGTTCTTGAAGCGGCCGTCCTCCGTCTTGTTGTCGGCGACCGGCTGGGATTCGCCGTAAGCCTTGACCACCAGGCGATCTGCCGCAATCCCCTTGCTGACCAGGTAATCGCGTACCGCTTCTGCGCGGCGGAGCGAGAGGCGCATGTTGTAAGCCGCGGTTCCCCGATTGTCGGTGTGGCCCGCAACTTCCACTTTACCGTCGCCCCATTCCTTCAGACTGGCTACCGCTTCATCCAGGGTGGCGTGCGCTTCCGGCCGCAGGGTGGCTTTGTCGTAATTGAAATTGACATCGTTCAATACCAGCTTTTTGGGAGCTGGGGCGGCAACAGGCGCGGCCGGGGCAGCAGGCGCAACAGGCGCGGCCACCACCGCCGGGCAGCCATCGTCCGTTTTGGCATAAACCGTGGGGCATTTGTCATCGCCATCCACAATCCCGTCGCCATCACTGTCCAGTTCGCATCCATCGGCGTTGACCTTGCGGCCGGCCGGCGTATCGGGACATTTGTCCTTGCTGTCGACTACACCGTCGCCGTCGCTATCGACCTCCTTGGGCACGGCGCAGGGCTGATCCAGAAGTTGCTTGCCCGGACAACCAATGGTCCTGTAGAGCTCGTAGCCGATCGTTTTCCCGGTCGAACTCGCCGCATTGCTGGGATCGTAGTAAACGCCTTGGCCTGCTTGGGCCGTAATCGCACCGGCAGACATCAGCGTAGCCGCGCTGGCACAGAGAAGTAGACGGGTTGTTCGCATATTTGATATTCCTTTGATGATGTAAAAAACACAGAAACGAAAATGCTCGTGATTTTCGTATTCCCCTGGAAGCACATCACTGGATCGGACGATTGTCATGCCCTATCCTGTGTGCACATTACCAATCTAGCGCATTCGCTGACTTTTGTTGTCGGCCAGTCACCCTACTTTATCATGGGGACACTCCGTCAATGCAGGCCCCCTGTCGCTCATCCGCGTAGGCGACCAAATCCTGGGTACGGATTGCGCCAATGAACAACGTCCCGTGCTTTACATAGCCTGAGGGATTGCCTGAGGGATTGCCGGCTCCGCACATGGGCCACCTGCCAGCCCATAAAAATATAGTCAAAAGAAACCGTTAAAATTTTGCGTTGTGTACCGTAAAAAGACTCCATGATGATACGGGCGATCAAAGCCATCATTGCTGATGACGACAGCGTGACCCGTCATCTTCTGCGCACGCTATTGCGCCAGCACAATGTTGAAGTCGTCGGCGAAGCGTGCAATGGCAAGGAAGCGTTGCAAAAGTGTGCCGCCGAGATTCCCGACATCCTTTTTCTGGACATCAATATGCAGGAGATGGATGGCTTTGAGACACTGCAGCACGTCCGACATGCCATACCGGGCCTTGCCGTCATCATGATCAGTTCGGACTCGACCGTAGGCAATGTACAAAAAGCACATGCCCATGGCGTCGACGGCTTTATCGTCAAGCCGTTCAGCGCGGCACGGGTGATGGAAGCCATTACGCGTTGCTGCCATTAAGCCCCTTTCGGGGTGCCACCGATTTATTCAATAGATAGGGTCGCCATCCGCAGCCGGCAGGTGCCCCGATTGCCTCAAATGCATCAGACGGTCGATATGGTGAAGTACCGCGTTCACCGGCTCCCGGAGAGCGCTGGCATTTTCATGCAGGCATAATGCCTCCAGCTGCTTGGCTGAGGCATACACGGCTACGGTTCCACAATAGCTGGATGCACCAGACAGGCCATGTGCCACGCGGTGCATGCGTGCGATATCTCCGGTTTTCAGGGCTGCACGGAGATTGTCGGCATATTCCGGCAACAGGCCGTACAGCAGATCCAGCGCTTCGCGCCACGTGACCGGATCACCATAGGTGCACTCAACGCCAAGCCTGGGATCAAGTACGGGATGTGCCATGACGCGTCAGCGCGTAACTCCAGAGTGGATTAACGGTTGACCCTTCGCTGGTTCATAAATGGCAGAGCAGTAGGTTCTTGCCAACAAAAAGGGCAACCCGGAGGTTGCCTTTTTTACGTCAAAAACACCGACGAATCAAGTCAGTTTGCGCAGCTTCTTGATCGCGGCCAACTGGGCCACGGCCTGCGCCAGTTCGGCCTGTGCTTGCGCGTAGTCCATCGTGGCGGCCTTGTCTTTCATCGCCTCTTCGGCGGCGCGCTTTGCTTCCAGCGCTTTCGCTTCGTCGAGGTCGGCGCCACGGATGGCGGAGTCAGACAGAATAGTGACGACGTGGGGCTGCACTTCGAGAATGCCGCCTGACACGTAGACCAGCTCTTCCTCGGCCTGATTCGGCACCTTGATGCGCACCGCACCGGGTTTGAGTGTGGTCAGCAGCGGGGTGTGCCGCGGGTAAATGCCGAGTTCGCCGCGCTGCCCGGGGGCAATCACCACTTCGGCGGTACCGGAGTAGAGCGATTTTTCTGCGCTGACGATGTCGACGTGGATAGTCATGGCCATTTTGAAACCTCGTGAGCGGTGAACAGTGAGCAGTGAGCGGCAAGCACCCGGCTCACCGCTGACCGCTTACCGCTCCCCCATTACTGAATCGTCTTCGCCTTTTCGACGGCTTCTTCGATCGCACCGACCATGTAGAACGCCTGTTCGGGCAGATGGTCATATTCGCCTTCGACGATCGCCTTGAAACCGGCAATGGTCTCTTTCAGCGTGACGTACTTACCGGGCGCGCCGGTGAACACTTCGGCGACGAAGAAGGGCTGCGACAGGAAGCGCTGGATTTTACGTGCACGGGACACGGCCAGCTTGTCTTCCGGCGACAGTTCGTCCATGCCCAGAATCGCGATGATGTCGCGCAGTTCCTTGTACTTCTGCAGAGTGCCCTGCACCGCACGGGCGACGCCGTAGTGCTCATCACCAACGACCTGCGGATCAAGGATCCGCGAGGTCGAATCGAGCGGGTCCACCGCGGGGTAGATGCCCAGTTCGGCCACCTGACGCGACAACACCAGGGTCGCATCCAAGTGGGCGAAGGTGGTGGCCGGCGACGGGTCGGTCAAGTCATCCGCCGGCACGTACACGGCCTGGAACGAGGTGATCGAGCCGGTGCGCGTCGAGGTGATGCGCTCCTGCAGGCGGCCCATTTCGTCGGCCAGCGTCGGCTGGTAGCCCACGGCGGACGGCATCCGGCCCAGCAGCGCGGACACTTCGGTACCGGCCAGGGTGTAGCGGTAGATGTTGTCGACGAACAGCAGCACGTCGCGGCCCTCGTCGCGGAAGTATTCGGCCATGGTCAGGCCGGTCAGCGCGACGCGCAGACGGTTGCCCGGCGGCTCATTCATCTGGCCGTAGACCAGCGCCACCTTGTCCAGCACGCCGCCTTCCTTCATCTCGTGGTAGAAGTCGTTGCCTTCGCGGGTACGCTCGCCAACGCCGGCGAACACCGAGAAGCCGCTGTGCTGCACGGCGATGTTGCGGATCAGTTCCATCAGCGTCACGGTCTTGCCCACGCCGGCGCCGCCGAACAGGCCGACTTTGCCGCCCTTGGCGATCGGCATGATCAGGTCGATGACCTTGATGCCGGTTTCGAGAATCTCGACCGCGGCGGCCTGGTCGGCATAAGCCGGGGCCTTGCGGTGGATCGGCATGGTGCTCTCCGCGCCGATCGGGCCGGCTTCGTCGACCGGGTCGCCCAGCACGTTCATGATGCGGCCCAGCGTCTTCTGGCCGACCGGCACCATGATGGGGTTGCCGGTGGCAAGCACTTCCATGCCGCGGCGCAGGCCGTCGGTGGAGCCCATCGCAATGGTGCGCACCACGCCGTCGCCCAGCTGCTGCTGGACCTCGAACGTCAGCTCGGGGGCCTGCATTTTCAGCGCTTCGAAGACCTTGGGCATGGCATCACGCGAAAACTCCACGTCCACCACGGCGCCAATGATCTGAACAATTTTTCCGTTGCTCATGTTGCCTTCCTATTTAAATTAAATCTTGGCCTAATCAATTAAATTCTGTTGGGCCTTAAACCGCGGCTGCACCGGCGACGATCTCGGACAGTTCCTTGGTAATCGCGGCCTGACGGGTCTTGTTGTAGACCAGTTTCAACTCGCCGATCACGTTCTTGGCGTTGTCGGAGGCGGCCTTCATCGCCACCATCCGCGCCGACTGTTCGCACGCGATGTTCTCGGCCACGCCCTGGTATACCAGCGATTCGATGTAGCGCATCAGCATGCCGTCCACCACCGGCTTGGCATCGGGCTCGTAGATGTAGTCCCAGTGCGTCTTCAGGCTGGCTTCCTCGGCGTCTTCCATCTGCGCCAGCGGCAGCAGCTGGGTCAGCGTCGGCTCCTGCTTCATCGTGTTGATGAAGCGGTTGTAGACGATATACAGCGCGTCGATGCGACCTTCCAGATACGCGTCCAGCATGATCTTGACCGGGCCGATCAGCTTGTCCATGTGCGGCGTATCGCCGATGCCGGTCAGCTGCGACACCACGTTGGTGCCCAGGCGCTGGACAAAACCCAGCCCCTTGTTGCCGATCGCGGTGACATCGATGCCGACACCGGCAGCTTCCCACTGCTTCATCTGGTTGATCATCATGCGGAAGGCGTTGGTGTTGAGGCCTCCGCACAGACCCTTGTCGGACGAAACCACAATCAGGCCGACGCGCTTGACGTTTTCACGCGCAATCACGAAGGGGTGCTTGTATTCCGTGTGGGCATACGCCAGGTGGGTCGCCACGCGGGCGATCTTCTCGGCGTACGGGCGCGCGGCCTTCATGCGCTCCTGCGCCTTGCGCATCTTGGACGCCGCGACCATTTCCATGGCCTTGGTGATCTTGCGCGTGTTTTCCACGCTCTTGATCTTGGTCCGTATCTCTTTTCCGGCTGCCATCGTGGCTCCTAACTAATCAGCGCGGCCTATCAATAGACGCCGGTTTTCTTGAACTCGTCGACCGCTGCGGTCAGCGCCTTCTCGGTCGCGTCATCCAGGTTACCGCTGGTCTCGATGGTGTCCATGATGCTGGCGTACTTGGACTTCATAAACGCCATCAGCGCGGATTCGAACGGCAGGATCTTGGTGACTTCGACGTCGTCCATGTAACCCTTGTTGACGGCGAACAGGGTCAGCGCCATCTGCGACACCGACATCGGCGAGTACTGCGCCTGCTTCATCAGTTCAGTCACGCGCCGGCCGCGCTCGAGCTGCTTGCGGGTCGCCTCGTCGAGGTCCGAGGCAAACTGCGCGAAGGCCGCGAGTTCGCGGTACTGCGCCAGCGCCAGACGGACACCGCCGCCGAGCTTCTTGATCACCTTGGTCTGCGCGGCGCCGCCGACGCGGGACACGGACAGACCGGCGTTGATCGCGGGACGGATGCCGGCGTTGAAGAGGTCGGTCTCCAGGAAGATCTGGCCGTCGGTAATCGAGATCACGTTGGTCGGCACGAAGGCGGACACGTCGCCGGCCTGCGTTTCGATGATCGGTAGTGCAGTCAGCGAGCCGGTCTTGCCCTTGACAGCACCCTTGGTGAGCTTTTCGACGTAGTCGGCGTTGACACGCGCGGCACGTTCCAGCAGACGCGAGTGCAGGTAGAACACGTCGCCCGGGTAGGCTTCGCGGCCCGGCGGACGGCGCAGCAGCAGCGAGACCTGACGGTAGGCCCAGGCCTGCTTGGTCGCCGATGTCGCGGAAGTACTCGCCCATGGTGCAGCCGGAATACGGCGCAATGTACTGCATGGCCGCCGCATCGGAAGCGGTCGCGGCCACGACGATGGTGTGGTCCATCGCGCCGTGCTCTTCCAGCTTGCGCACCACGTTGGCCACCGACGACGCCTTCTGGCCGACGGCGACGTAGATGCACTTCACGCCGGTGCCCTTCTGGTTGATGATGGCGTCGATCGCGACGGCGGTCTTGCCGGTCTGGCGGTCGCCGATGATCAATTCGCGCTGGCCGCGGCCGACGGGCACCATGGCGTCGATCGACTTGAGGCCGGTCTGCACCGGCTGGTCAACCGATTTACGCTCGATCACGCCGGGCGCAATGCGCTCGATCGGCATGGTGGTGTCGGCGGCGATGGGGCCCTTGCCGTCAATGGGCTGGCCCAGCGAGTTCACCACACGGCCGAGCAGGCCGCGGCCCACCGGCACTTCGAGAATGCGGCCGGTGCACTTGGCAACGTCGCCTTCCGTGATGTGTTCGTAATCGCCCAGGATCACCGCGCCGACCGAGTCGCGCTCGAGGTTGAGCGCCACGCCGAAGGTGTTGCCCGGCATCTCGATCATTTCACCCGACATCACGTCGGACAAACCATGAATGCGGACGATGCCGTCGGTGACGGACACGATCGTGCCCTGAGTGCGCAATTCGCTCGACGCACCGAGGTTTTCGATCTTGGCTTTAATCAGTTCGCTGATTTCGCTTGGATTCAATTGCATGTCTGTTCTCCGAACCGTGAGGTTCCGATAATTTTGAGTTCGTGATTAGCCTTGCAGCGCGAAAGCCATGCGCTGCAGCCGTCCCTTGACCGAGCCGTCTATCACCTGGTCGCCGATGGCGATCACCGCGCCGCCGATCAGTTCGGGATCGACCGCAACCTGCACGTTCACTGAGCGGTTGAATTTGGCCTTGAGTCCTGCGACCAGATCGTCGACCTGCGCCTGCGTCAGCTCCTGCGCGCTGGTGATGGTGGCCTCGAGGGTGCCTTCGGCGTTGGCCTTCAGCGTCTCGAATTGCGTGCAAACTTCCGGCAGCAGCGACAAGCGGTCGTTCTCGGCCAGCACCTTGACGAAGTTGGCTCCGCGTTCGCCGAGGCCGCCACCGGCGACGTCGATGACGAGGCCGGCCACCCGCTCGGCCGAAACGGCCGGATCGGTGATCAGGCGTGCCACCTGGGCGTCGGAAACGATGGCCGCCAGCGTAGCGACACGGCTCGACCAGCCTGCCAGGTCATTTTCGCCCTGCGCCATACGGAATACCGCTTCGGCGTAGGGGCGAGCCAGGGTAGACAGTTCGCTCATGGTTTACAGCTCGGCTTTCAGCTGGCCCAGCAGGTCAGCGTGGGTTTGCGCATTGACCTCGCGGCGCAGGATTTTCTCCGCGCCAGCCACAGCCAGCCCGGCCACCTGCTCGCGCAGGCTTTCGCGCGCACGGTTGGTTTCCTGTGCAATATTGGCCTGGGCAGCAGCCAGTTGACGATCGCCTTCTTCCTTGGCGGCCACTTTTGCTTCTTCGATGATCTGCGCCGCACGCTTTTCAGCCTGGGCGATCACTTCGGCAGCCTGTGCCTTGGCGTCCCGCATGTTGTCGCCGGCCTTCTTGGCAGCCAGTTCGAGTTCATGCTTGCCGCGATCCGCAGCAGCCAAGCCATCGGCGATCTGCTTTTTACGCGTTTCGAGCGCATTCATGATCGGCGGCCACACGAACTTCATGCAGAACCACACGAAGAAGATGAACGTGATGGACTGGCCGATCAAAGTTGCGTTGAAGTTCATATCCGCACCTTTTAATGACGGGGGTTAGACAAGTTCCGTAGCAACCCGCGAATTAACCGGCAACGGCGAACAGAACGTACATGGCCAGACCGACGGCGATCATCGGCACGGCGTCGACCAGACCCATGACGATGAAGAACTGGGTACGCAGCATCGGGATCAGCTCGGGCTGACGGGCTGCGCCCTCGAGGAAGCGGCCACCGAGGATGCCGATACCGACGGCTGCACCGAGCGCGCCCAGGCCCATCATCAGGGCGCCAGCGATGTACAGTACGGCTTGAGTCATTTCCATTTGTTGCTCCTAGAAGTAAAAATTAAAGTTGAAAACAAGAAACCAGAAAATTAAATTTGACTGAAATCAGGGGATCGCTTAGTGGTGCTCGGCGTGCGCCATGTCCAGATACACGATGGTCAGCGTCATGAAGATGAAGGCCTGCAGCGTGATGATGAGGATGTGGAACACCGCCCACGCCCATTGCAATGCGCCGCCAAACAGGATGAAGATCATTTCACCGGCGTACATGTTGCCGAAGAGACGCAGTGCCAGCGAAATCGGCTTGGCGATCAGGCCGACGCCCTCAAGCAAGAGATTGACCGGAAACAGGAATTTGGGGAAAGGCTGGAAGGCCAGTTCGGAGAAGAAGCCGCCGGCGCCTTTCATCTTGACGCTGTAGTACAGCACCAGGAAGAAAATCGACAGTGACAGGCCGAAGGTCACGTTGGGATCGGTCGACGGCACGATCTTCAGGTGCGGCACGCCCGACAGCGTCGCAGCATAGGGAAACCAATCGACCGGGAACAGGTCCATCAGGTTCATCAGGAACACCCACATGAACACAGTGAGGGCCAGCGGCGCGACCATCGCATTCTGGTGGGAGAAGGAGCCGCGCACGGAACCATCAATGAACTCGATGATCCATTCGACGAAATTTTGCAGACCGGACGGGGTGCCGGTCGTTGCCTTTTTGGCTGCCATGCGGAACAGAAGCAGGAAGAGCAACCCCAGGCCAATCGAGAAGAGCATGCTGTCGACGTTGATCGCCCAGAAGCCCATGGACTTGGCCTCTGCGGCGCCATGGGCGAAGCCCCAGGTGCCGTCAGGAAGTTGTCCGTAAGTCAGGTTTTGCAGGTGGTGCTTGATGTATTCACCGGAGGAATGGGATTCCGTAGCCATAGTGATCTATTTCAATAAGTGGGTTTTGGATGAACACGCGGGGCGTTCCCATTCAAAACCAACCTTGGCAAAACTTCGCCCTTCGGCTATTTGCCGCTTCGGCCTGCCGCAGTAGCCAACCAGGCAAACTGGGCCAGCACCAAGCCAAGCAGCAAGGGCAGCGGGTCCAGCTTCAACACGCCGAGCCCCAGGCTCAACAAGGCAACCAGCAGGATCAGGCGCTCGACGCTGACGCGAACAAACATCTTCAACAATCGATGCTGATCCCATTCCGGGTGAGCCATCGACTGCTGCTCACGCCAGACCAGCACCGCGCTCACGGCCAGCGCGACGAGCACGCCATACGCAGCCGCCAGCCCCGCATCCATACCTGCAATTGCAGTACCGCTTAGCGCGGCCACGAACACGAGCACCGACTGCGCCCGAACCACCCGTCGGGTGCCGGTTGTGATGCCGTTGAACATTTAGCCAATTATGATACTAGAATTAGTGCGGTCTATGCAATCATCAGGCTGCTTGATGATGAATTTCAGTACGTAGTGATGTTGCTGGCGAGCCCGCTACAACTGGATTCCCAGACGTTGCAGCAGACCCTGCAATTCTTCCGCGCTGGCGAAGTGGAGTGTGAGTTTGCCACTGCCTTTGCTGTTGGTTCGCACATGGGCGGTCATTCCCAGGGCATCTGACAACGCTTCTTCCAGGCGAAGCGTGTCGCGCGAAACAGCCTGACTAGCCGGCGCGGCGGCGACATCCTTCAAGCGCGCCACCCGGCGCTCGACCTCGCGCACCGACAGGCCTTTGGTTTCGATTTCGTGCGCCAACTCGCGCTGTGCGCCTGCATGCAAGGGCAGCAGCGCGCGCGCATGGCCCATCTCGATCAACCCGGCGGTGAGCATATCCTGCACCGGGTGCGACAGGTTCAGCAGACGCAACAGGTTGGACACAGCCGCCCGCGATTTCCCGACCGCCTGTGCGGCCGCATCGTGGGTCATGCCGAATTCGTGGATCAGGCGCTGCAGGCCATGCGCTTCGTCAATGGCATTGAGGTCTTCGCGCTGGATGTTCTCGATCAGCGCCATTGCCGCTACCGCATCGTCGGCAACTTCGCGCACCAGCACCGGGATTTCGTTCAAAGTTGCGCTGCACGCCAGCGCCGTTCGCCGGCAATGATCTCATAGCCGCTGGCGACTTCACGTACCAGGATCGGCTGCATCAGACCCTGCGCGCGGATGGAATCGGCGAGTTCCTGCAGCGACTCGCTGTCCATCTGGGTACGCGGCTGATACTTGCCGGGCACCAGTTGCCCGACCTTCATCATGCGCAGATCGCCTTGCGGCGGCGCGGCATTGTCTTCCCCGCCGAGCAACGCATCGAGCCCGCGCCCGAGTCCCTTGAGTTTGGCCATTATGCTGTCTCCCCCACTGTTATACCTGCACGCCGCAACGTTTCTTCTGCGAGCTCCATATACGCCTTGGCCCCCTTGCACTGACGGTCGTAGGCCAGCACGGGCAGGCCGTGGCTGGGTGCCTCTGCAAGTCGCACGTTGCGCGGAATCACGGTGTCGTACACCTTGTTGCCGAAATGCTGCTTGATCTGGTCCGACACCTGCTGCGCCAGCGTGCTGCGCGGATCGCAACCCTTCGATCTCGATCGAAGGATTCAAGCGCTGCTTGACCTTCTTGATGGTGGCCACCAGATCAGTCAGTCCTTCCAGGGCGTAGTACTCGCACTGCATCGGGATCAGCACCGATTGCGCGGAAGCAAATGCATTGACGGTCAGCAGATTCAAGGTTGGCGGGCAGTCCATCAGGATGAAATCGTAGTCGTCGGCCACTTGTGCCAGCGCGACTTTCAGCCGGAGGTCGCGCTGTTCCAGATTTACCAGATCAATTTCCGCGCCGGCAAGTTCGCGGTTCGCCGGAATGACGTCAAAATGCCCCGGCGTCGAGCGCATCCGCGCCTCGCGCACGCTCACCTGATTGAGCAGGATCTGATAGACGGTCGGCAGTGCCGTGCGCTTTTCGATACCCGCCCCCATGGTCGCGTTGCCCTGCGGATCGAGGTCGGCCAGCAGCACGCGCTGTCCGAGTTCAGCCAAGCTCGCGGCCAGATTCACCGCTGTCGTCGTCTTGCCGACGCCGCCTTTTTGATTGGCAATTGCCAGGATTCGGCTCATTCAACAGGCTCCAGAACAATCAAGTGGCGGGTCGCATCCAGACCCGGGACGGTCAATACATGGTCAGCGCTTACTTTCACGCCAGCCGGCAATAAAGCAAGCTCTTCGTGCGGATATAAGCCCTTCATGGCGAGCCAGCGGCCTGCCGGCTTGAGTAGGTGGCGAGTCAAGGCGACGAATTCCTTGAGATCGGAAAATGCTCGCGAGGTAATGAGGTCGAATCCCGTTTCGGGCCGATAATCCTCCACCCGATTCGTCACCACGCTCAGATTATCCAGACCAAGTTCCGTTTTGGCCTGCAGGAGGAAAGCGGTCTTCTTGGCAATGCTGTCGATCAGCGTCACCTGCAAATCCGGCCGCGCGATCGCCAGCGGAATGCCCGGCAAACCGCCGCCGCTACCCACGTCTAGCACGCGCCCGCCCGGGAAAAAAGGGACGGCTGCCAGAGAATCGAGCAAATGATGGCTGACCATGCGCTCGGTATCGCGCACCGCGGTCAGGTTGTATACGCGGTTCCATTTGTCCAGCAGCGCAAGATAGGCCAGCAGCTTCGCCTCGGCATCCGCGGGCAATGCCAGCCCGAGGGCGGCGATTCCCGCCGCGAGTTGCGCCTGGAGGGTCATGCGCTTTTCTTCTGCTCGTCGGGCTTGAAGCCGCGCTTGGCATACACCAGCAGCACCGAGATCGCTGCCGGGGTAATGCCCTGCAAGCGGGACGCCTGGCCCAGCGTTTCGGGACGCGCTTTCTGCAGACGCTGGCGAACCTCCATCGACAGACCGGTCAGTAGGCTGTAATCGAGATCCGCGGGCAGGCGCAGGTTTTCCTGTTCACGCTGCTTGTCGACTTCCTCATTCTGGCGATCGATGTAGCCCTGGTATTTGGCGGCGATTTCGACCTGTTCGGCGACATGCGCGTCAACCTCCCCTGCGCCGCCGCCCGGCAGGGCCACCACCTGCGTGTAACTCAGATTAGGCCGGCGCAGCAGTTCGAACAAGCTGTATTCGTGCTCGATCGGCTGACCAATCAGGCGGGTGGCAGCCTCGGCAGGCAGAATGGCCGGATGGACCCAGATCGATTTCAGGCGTGCGGTTTCACGTGAAACCGCATCCCTTTTCCGATTGAACGCATCCCAGCGGACATCATCCACCACGCCAAGGTCGCGCCCGACTTCAGTCAGCCGCATGTCTGCATTGTCCTCACGCAGCTGCAGCCGGTATTCGGCGCGACTGGTGAACATGCGATAAGGCTCCGACACGCCACGGGTGATGAGGTCGTCGACCAGCACACCGAGATAGGCCTCGTGGCGACCCGGGCTCCAGGCCGCCTTCTCCTGCACCCGCAATCCCGCGTTGATTCCCGCGAGCAGACCCTGAGCGGCGGCCTCCTCGTAACCCGTGGTGCCGTTGATCTGGCCGGCGAAGAAAAGCCCGGCGATCGACTTGGTCTCCAGCGAGGCCTTGAGGTTGCGCGGATCGTAGTAGTCGTACTCGATGGCGTAGCCGGGGCGCAGGATGTGCGCCTGTTCCAGTCCAGGGATCGAGCGCACGATGGCAAGCTGAACGTCGAACGGCAAGGAGGTCGAGATGCCGTTGGGATAGATCTCGTGTGTGGTCAGTCCCTCGGGCTCGAGGAAAATCTGGTGGCTGGCCTTGTCGGCAAAGCGGGTGATCTTGTCCTCGATCGACGGGCAGTAGCGCGGCCCCACCCCTTCGATGACGCCGGTGTACATCGGCGAGCGGTCGAGTCCGCCGCGGATGATCTCGTGCGTTTCCGCAGTGGTATGGGTAATCCAGCAAGGACGCTGTTCGGGATGCATCGCCGCACGCCCCATGAAGGAAAACACGGGCGCCGGATCGTCGCCCGGCTGCACCTGGGTCTGGCTGTAATCGATGGTACGGCCATCGATGCGCGGCGGGGTGCCTGTTTTCAGCCGTCCTACGGGCAGATTCAGTTCGCGCAGTCGTGCGGCAAGTGACACCGCAGGTGGATCGCCCATGCGCCCTGCTTGAAAATTTTCCAGGCCGACATGGACCAGGCCGGCCAGGAACGTGCCAGTGGTCAGCACCACCGCGCGGCCACTGAACACGATACCGAGTTGGGTTTTCACGCCAACGACGCGGTCTCCATCGAGCACCAGATCGTTGACCGCCTGCTGGAACAGCGTGAGATTGGGTTGATTCTCAAGCCGTGTCCGGATCGCCGCCTTGTACAACACGCGGTCGGCCTGGGCACGGGTGGCGCGTACCGCCGGACCCTTGGACGAATTGAGCGTGCGGAACTGGATCCCTGCCTCGTCGGTGGCCAAGGCCATTGCGCCGCCAAGCGCATCGACTTCCTTGACCAGATGCCCCTTGCCGATGCCGCCGATGGACGGATTGCACGACATGGCGCCCAGGGTCTCGATATTGTGCGTCAGCAGCAGCGTCTTGACGCCCATGCGAGCGGCCGCCAACGCGGCCTCGGTGCCAGCATGGCCACCGCCGACGACGATGACATCGAAGGATTCGGGGAATTTCATGATGGCCGCCATTCTACCCGTTGCCGGGCTCCGTTTCACGTGAAACAGGCAATGCGAAAATGGCTACGCTCCTCCACCACTCACTCCATGTCAGCCCGCGGACGCTTTCGCCTCCAGCATTTCCCAGCGTGTCAGCGCTTCGAGCAGTTCGGCTTCGATCGCTTCCGAGCGCGCCTGCAGCGCCACCGCATCCTGTGGGCTCGATTGATACAACAGCGGATCCGCCAGCCGCTCGGCGATCTGTGCCTGCTCGATCTCGAGCTCCTCGATCTGTGCCGGCAACGCTTCGAGCTCCCGTGTCTCTTTGAAAGTGAGTTTACTTTTGGATGCGGGCTTGGCCGGCGCAGTCTGGACAGCCGCCTTGGGGGCGGCCCCGCGCGGTGCCTCGGCTGTGGCCCGCTGCCGCTGCTGCCAGGCGCGCCAGTCGGCATAGCCGCCGACGATCTCGGTCAGCCGACCTTCGCCTTCGAACGCGATCGACTGGGTGACAACGTTGTCCAGGAACGCACGGTCATGCGAAACGATGATGACGGTGCCGCCATAGTCCTGCAGCAGTTGTTCCAGCAGCTCCAGGGTATCGATGTCGAGATCATTGGTCGGCTCGTCCAGCACCAGCAGGTTGGCGGGGCGGGCGAACAGGCGTGCCAGCAACAGCCGGTTGCGCTCGCCCCCGGACAGCGCCGACACCTTGGCACGGGCGCGCTCGGCAGGAAACAAAAAATCCTCCAGATAGCTGATGACGTGTTTTTTCTGGCCGCCGATTTCAACGTAGTCGGAGCCGGGCGAAATCGTGTCGATCAGCGTCGCCTCGTCGTTCAACTGGTTGCGGAACTGGTCGAAATACGCGACCTCGAGCTTGGTCCCCTGTTTGATCCAGCCCGATTGCGGCTTCAACTCGCCCAGGATCAGCCGGATCAGCGTGGTCTTGCCGACGCCGTTGGGGCCCAGGAGGCCGAGCTTGTCCCCGCGCAGGATGGTAGCGGAGAAATCGCGGATCAACACACGGCTGTCGTAACCGTAGCTGACGTGATCGAGCTCGGCCACCACCTTGCCGGAGCGATCGCCGGCGTCGATCTGGAACCCCACCTGCCCCGCATGGGCGATGCGCGCCTCGCGGGTGCGCCGCAGCGCCTCCAGCCGGCGCACCCGGCCTTCGTTGCGGGTGCGGCGCGCCTCGACCCCCTTGCGGATCCAGGCTTCCTCCTGTTTCCAGAACTTGTCGAATTTTCGATTATGAACCGCCTCGACCTCCAGCTGCTCGGCCTTCTTGAGCTGATAGGCGCTGAAGTTGCCCTGGTATTCGCGCAACTGACCGCGATCGAGCTCGACGATGCGATTGGCGACGTTGTCCAGGAAACGTCGGTCATGGGTGATGAAAAGCAGCGCGCCGCGATAATCGTTGAGCAGGGTCTCCAGCCATTCGATGGCGGAGAAATCCAGATGGTTGGTCGGCTCGTCCAGCAGCAGCAGTTCGGGCTCGGTCACCAGCGCGCGCGCCAGCGCCACCCGCTTTTTCAGTCCCCCAGACAGCGTTTCCACTGCCGCGTCGGCATTGAGGCCCAAACGTTGCAGCGTTTCTTCCACCCGGCTGTTGAGCCGCCAGGCGTCCGCCACTTCCAGCGCATGCGACAACCGCTCGAAATCGGCATAGACCGTCTCATCGCCTTCCGCCATGGCATGCGCCACGGCATGGTATTCGGCCAGCAGGGTCTGTGCCGCGCCGACGCCTTCCGCCACCGCCTCGAACACACTGTGGCCGGCCTGGAACTGCGGCTCCTGGGGCACATAGGCCAGCTTCAAGCCGGGCACGCGCCACACCTCGCCCGCATCCGCCAGGCTCTCGCCGGCAATGATCTTCAGCAGACTGGATTTGCCCGTGCCGTTGCGGCCGATCAGGCCGATACGCTCGCCCGCCTCGACCACCAGCGAAGTGCCATCGAGCAGCGGCCAGTGGCCATAGGCCAGTTCAAGTCGGTCAAGCGTAAGGAGGGGCATGGTATGGACGATGAAACAACGAGCGCGGAATTATCCGCGATTGAGGGCCGCATGGACGGCTCGCGCAATATTTAATGCATGGGGAGTGTCACTGTGCAGGCAGAGGGTTTCGGCCCGAATCCGGAGGGGCGTGCCATCCAGCGCGGTAACTTCTCCACCCTGAGCAAGTGCGCGCGCCTGCTGTGCCGCGCCGTCGGGATCGGTCACCAATGCGCCTTCGGTTTCACGTGAAACAAGCCGGCCATTGGATTGGTAGCGGCGATCGGCAAACGCTTCATTCAATACCATCAGTCCAGCCGCCCGACCGGCAGCGACCAATTGCGACTCTGCCAACCCGACCAGTGTCAGACCGGGGTCGAATGCCGTGACCGCCTGCACAATGGCCTGGGCCACATTGCGGTCCTGAGCCGCCACATTGTAGAGCGCACCATGCGGCTTCACATGCACCAACCGCAAGCCCAACCGTGCGGCCTGTTCGGCCAGCGCTTCCGTCTGCTGCGTAACCCAAGCCGCAATATCTTCCGCGGAAGCGGCCAACGCGCGGCGGCCAAATCCGATGCGGTCCGGATAGCTCGGGTGTGCGCCTACCGCTACGCCATGCTCGACCGCCAGCCGCAATGCTGCCGTCATGCTCACGGCATCGCCGGTGTGCCCACCGCAGGCGATGGACACGCGCGACAGATACGGCATCAGTGCGCCGTCATCGCAGCCCTCGCCGATATCTGCATTCAACTCGATCATGCCAGCTCCTTGAACGTCCACTGCGCTGCTGCCAGTTCACACGCCGCCTCGACCTCGATCGTCACGAACCGGACCGCATCGCCGGGTTTCAATTGCGCCAGCCGGGGCACGTCCGCCGTAATCACCCCGGCAATCACCGGATAACCGCCGGTCACCGGCCCATCCCATCCCAGGATGATCGGTTGACCGTCCGGCGGGACCTGTACGCTGCCGGGCAAGACGCCCTGCGACGGCAACTCCGCCCGGCGATGGCTGACCGGTGTCCCGGCCAGGCGTACACCCCGCCGATCCGATGCCGCATCGACCCGATATGGCGTGCCGAAAAATGCGGCCAAGCCGACATCATCGAACTGCCCAGCCTGCGGCCCTGCCACCACCCGCAGGTCGCCCTCCGCCTCGTCGGCCGGGGGACTGACACGCAGCAGTTTCATTTCATTCGCCGGCACACCGCAGTGCAGAACATCCCCGGCCTGCAGGGCCCGCCCGCCATGTCCGCCAAACCCCGACGGCAGAAAGGTGCTGCGGCTACCCATCACCGACGGGACCGCCACCCCGCCGCGCAGTGCCAGCCAGCAGCGGCAGCCTGACTCGGGACGGTCCAAGCTCAACACCTCGCCTGCCGCCAACACCAGCGTCTCATTCCACGCCACGGGCGCGCCACTGCTGCGACGGGCGGCAAAACGGGCGCCCGTGAGCGCCGCCACCCCGCCTAGCGGAAACTGCAGCCGGGGCCCGGACAACGCGATCTCCAGCCCAGCCGCCGCCGCGTCATTACCCACCAGGCGGTTAGCCGCCGCCAGTGCCGCCGGATCGGCCGCCCCGCCCGCCGGCACGCCAAGCATCCGCCGGCCCGGGCGTCCCACATCCATCACCAGGTCGCACAGACCTGCACGCAGAACCTCGATCATGCGGGAACGAAACATACCCGATCGCCCGGCATCAGCAAGGCCGGCACCGCCCGATGGGGATCGAACAACACGGTATCGGTTCGCCCGATCACATGCCAGCCGCCCGGCCCATCTGTCGGGTAGATACCGGTATAGCGCCCGCCAATCGCCACGCTGCCCGCTGCGACCTGTTGCCGCGGCGACGCCCGGCGTGCTGCCTGCAGCGTGAACGGCAACCCCTGCAGATACGGGAATCCCGGCTGGAATCCCAAAAACGCCACCGTATATTCCGTCGCGGCGTGGCAATCGATATAGGCTGCCACACTCATGCCCGCGCGCTTGGCCAATGCCGGCAGATCCGGCCCCGCCGCGCCGCCGTAGTCAACGACGATCTCATGCCGTTTCCCTTTCACTGCCGTCTGCGCAACATCCAGGGGCGCACTCAACGCCGCCCGCACCTCTGACGACACCCTCGCAGTCCGCCGCAATATCAACAACAAGCTTCCATCTGCAGGAATAATGTCTTCTACGTCGGTTAAATTCTTCGAAATTAACAGATTGTAGCGTGCCAGCGTCATGGCGCCCGTCTCGACCCTCAGGCCGCGCTCGCCGACCCAGCGCCAACCATTTGAGGCGACGAGAGGTTGACCGGTTGTCTGCTTTCCCATAGGGTGAAGTCCCTTTTCGGAGTTTCGCATGATGCGACGGATCGTAAGCAGCGCTATGCTGAAAGATGCCAGTGTAAAGGCAATACCGGCGCTTGCAGTCCCCGCACAAAACCCCCGCAGGTCGTCTAGCACCCTCCAGGCGAGGATTACGTCACCAAAGCGGAAACACCCGCCCTCGCGGAGATCGGTCGTGTATCGCAACCGCCCTGTCCTTCCCCGCGCCTGACGGAATATCGCGTCTCATCTCTCCGATGGAAATCTACCAACACATCTTTGAATACACACCTGATGCCCTGTTCGTCATCGACCGTGCCGGGCGCATCGTTCTGGCGAACGCGCAGGCGGAAACCTTGTTCGGCTACGACCGAAGCAAGCTGATCAACCAGCCTGTCGAAATGTTGATCCCACCCCGCTTCGCTGCCCTCCATACCGGCCATCGCGCCCGCTATATCACCGACGCACACGCCCGATCGATGGGCGGCACCGCGGAGCTTTTCGCCCTGCACAAGGACGGCAGCGAGTTTCCGGTCGACATCATGCTGAGCCCGATGATGCTTCATGGCGACCAATTGGTCCTCTGTGTCGTACGCGACATCACCGAGCGCAAGGCCGCCCAGGATGCGCTCGCGCGACAAACCACCGAGCTCCGGCGGTTGCATGCGGAACTGGAGCTGCTCGCCAATCATGACGGCCTGACCGGCCTGTATAACTGGCGCGCATTTTACGAATACGCCGAACAAATGCTCAAAACCGCTCACCGCCGGCAGGAAAATGCAACGCTGTTGATGATCGATCTGGATCATTTCAAACAGATCAACGACCGTTTCGGCCATGCCGAAGGCGATCGCGTCCTGCAAGCCGTCGCATCCACCCTCAAGGCCGCAGCCCGGGATAACGACATCGTGGCGCGACATGGCGGCGAGGAATTTGTCGTGGCTGCGCTCGGATTGAGCGAAGCGGAAAGTCTGGTCGCGGCCGAACGGCTGCGCGCGGCCGTGGCGGCCATCGAAAACATGAAAACCCGCATCACAACCAGCATCGGCATTGCCACGCTCATCCCGCAAACGCAGAAACACGAAACGCGCCGAATACTGGCCGAACTGCTCGACAAGGCCGACCAGGCACTCTACGCGGCCAAACACAATGGCCGGAACCAGGTCTGCCACTTCAACCGTCTCACGGATCTGGCACAACCCGCCACGTCGTAATGGACCGCCTCGTGTCAGCCGCGCCCCGGCGCGGTCCGGATACGCCAGAGACAATAAAAAAGGGGGCATCTGCCCCCTTCTCTCTCCGGCCGGACATCCGCGCAATCAGTCCTTGAACCGGCCCCGTACGCCGACGCGGTTGGCGCCACCCCGGTTGTCGTTGCCACGTGGCTGCGCTGCGCCCGCGCGCGCGCCGGGCGCACGATTGCCGTAGCTGCGGGTCACCGCGGCCGCTGCCTTGGCCTTGGCTTCGCGCTCGCGCTTCTCCCAATATTCGACGCTGTTGCCGTTGATTTCACCGTTCGGCTCGCGCGGCACGTCAGCACCGCGGAACCCTTCGTGGCGCGGCGGGCGATCGCCGGTCATGCGAGGCACGTCGGACGGGCCACGCACGGCGGCCTGTTCAAAACGGTTGCCGCGCGGCGCATCGCTGCGGGCAGGACGCGCGTCGGCACGGTAGCTGCGATCGCGGTTGTCACGGCTGTCGCCACGCGGCGGACGGTCACCATAACTGCGCGGTTCGTTGCGGTCGCCGAAACTGCGCTTCTGCCCGTCCGGGCGCCTGTCGCCGAACCCGCCGCGCGCGCCGTTGTTGCTGCGCGGACGACCCGACGATGACGGACGCCCGGAGGCCGGCTTCTGGGTCGGCTCCAGCCCTGGCAACGTGTGCACCTCAATGCGGTTGCCGGTGTAGCGTTCGATGTTCTTCACCAACCCGCCTTCACGCATGCCGGCAAAGCTCACCGCGATGCCGGTGCGGCCGGCGCGGCCGGTACGACCGATACGGTGGACATAGTCCTCGGCCTGGCGCGGCAGGTCAAAGTTGATGACATGGCTGATGGTCGCCACGTCGATGCCGCGCGCGGCGACGTCAGTGGCCACCAGCACGCGGGTGCGGCCTTCGCGCAGGCGCTGCAACGCGCGGTTGCGCTGGCCCTGCTGCATGTCGCCATGCAGCGCGTCGGACGCGAAGCCACTGTCGGCCAGCAGGTCGGAGATCTCCTCGGTGCTGCGCTTGGTCGAGGCGAACACGATGGCCTGCACCATGTCCACGTCGCGCAGCAGCGCGTCGAGCAGACGGTTCTTGTGGTCCATGTTGTCGGCAAACAGCAGACGCTGTTCGATCTTGGATTCCTTGTGCGGCACGGCCTCGATCTCGATTCGCTGGGCGTCGCAGGTCAGTTCGCGTGCCAGGTTGCCCACCACGCCGTCGAGCGTGGCCGAGAACAGCAGCGTCTGGCGCTCGGCCGGACAGCGCGCGGCGATGGCCTTGATGTCGTCGACAAAGCCCATGTCGAGCATGCGGTCGGCTTCATCCAGCACCAGCACTTCCAGGCGCGAGAAGTCGATCTTGCCGCGCTCCAGGTGATCGATCAGGCGGCCCGGGGTCGCCACCACCACGTCGACCGGTTGCGACAGCCGCTTCAGCTGCAGGCCGTAAGGCGCGCCGCCGACCAGACAGGCCGTGCGGAAACGGCGCAGATCCTTGCCATAGGTCATGGCAGCCTTTTCGACCTGTAGCGCGAGTTCACGCGTCGGCGTCAGCACCAGCACGCGCGGGCCCATGCTCTTGACGGCCGGCTCGGCCTGCAGACGCTGGATCGACGGCAGCAGGAAAGCCGCCGTCTTGCCGCTGCCGGTGTGCGAGGATACCAACAGATCGCGCCCGCTCAATGCGGCGGGTATCGCCTGTATTTGAACCGGCGTGGCGTTTTCATAGCCTGCGGCCAGAACGGATTTAAGGATGAGGGGATCAAGCCCCAGTTCGGAAAAGCTCATGGCAAACCTTTTAAAGTGCGCTCAAACGCGCAAATCAGACCTGCGCCCGGCACACGCCAGACAGGCCACAAAATACGAACCGGAAATAAGCAGCGTTTGGAATCGGTTGATTCCTGCACGCCCAACGGGTCGCGTCGATCACATCGGCGCCAACCACAAGACTTGTCACTGCCGGCTGCAAAAATAACCGGCGGCACAAAAGAGAGGTCGAAGACGATGGGGCTGTGAGAACAGTCCCGAGGCACGGCGGCAAAAGCCTGACCTGCCCACTGCTGTATGCACAACTGCGCGCAGTGTATCAGAAAACGCTGATTTTCCCGAACAGTATTTACGCGTGGTGGTACAGCTTGTGATACAACCCACCGCGGCCGATCAATTCGTCATGGCCGCCTTCCTCCACCACACGGCCGTTCTCGAACACCAGGATGCGGTCGGCCTGTTTCACGGCCGACAGACGGTGGGCGATGATGAGCGTCGTGCGCCCGGCCAGGAAGCCGCCGAGCGCCTGGTGCAGCCGCCGTTCGGTATCGGTATCGAGCGCCGACGTGGCCTCGTCGAGGATCACGATCTGCGGATGGGCGACGATCATGCGTGCAATGGCCAGCCGTTGACGCTGTCCACCGGACAGCCGTACCCCCTGTTTCCCGACTAGGGTATCCAGCCCGTGCGGCAGGGCAGCGATGATGTCCTTCAACTGCGCGATTTCCAGCGCCTGCCACAGCGTGGCATCATCGGCTGCGCGGCCGAGCGTGAGATTGGCCCGCACGCTGTCGTTGAACAGCACCGGGTGCTGCAATACCACGCCCACATGCTCGCGCACGGCTTCCCAGCCGATCTCGGTGACCGGCACCGTCCCATACAGGATCCGGCCGGATTTCACCGGATAGAGCCCCAGCAAGGCCTGCACCAGCGTCGACTTGCCGCCGCCGGATGCTCCGACCAGCGCCACTTTTTCACCCGCCGCTACCTCGATACTGACGTCGTCCAGCACCGTCTCGCCATCCGCATAGGCAAAGCTCACGTGCTCGAGCGCGATCCCGACGGTCGGCTGGCCGACGAACGGGTCGCACCGCGCGGGATGCTGCGGTTCGCTGTGCAGACCGAGCAGCGCATTGATGCGGGCCAGTGCCGCATTGGCGGCGAACCAGGCATATTGCAGGTTCACCAGTTCCTGTACCGGCGTCATCATGAACCAGAGGTAGCCGAACACCGCCAGCATCTCGCCGATGGTGAGATTCGAAAACACCACCATCAGCATCGCACCGGCGCGGAAGGCATCGAAGCCGGCCAGAAACACGAAGAACGAAATCCGGCTCATCGCGTCCGACTTCCAGGCGAACGCCGCGGCATGCCGGCGGATATCCGCCGCCTTGTCCGTCACCCGCATCAGGTAATGCTTTTCGCGGTTCATCGCCCGGATCTGGGTCAGCGCGTCGAGGGTTTCGGACAGCGCATCCTGGAACACCTCGAACGCGCGGTTTTCGTGCCGCTTCAGATCCTTTACCCGCTTGCCGAGCCGGGTGGAAAACAGGATCACCACCGGGTTCAGCAGCAGGATGAAGAGCGCCAGCTGCCAGTGCATCCAGAACAGCACAGCGGCCACCCCGACCAGCGTCAGCACCGACACCACCAGGCCCGAAACCGATGCCCCGAGGAAGCTGTCGATGGCATTGAGGTCGGTCACGAAATGCGAAGTGACCCGACCCGCGCCTACCGTCTCGAACTCCGACAGCGCGATACGCGACAGCCGGGCGAGCATCCGCACCCGGATGCGGTAGACCACGTCCTTGGCCAGCAGGGAAAATGTGCGCCCCTGCCAGACGTTGAGCAGGATCGATGTCAGCCGAAGCGCGACCGTCAACAGCAGCGCCATACCGATGAACAGCACCGGCCCGTGCCAGGCAGCGGGAAAGACCGCGCCGATCCTGCCTACGAAGGCCCCCGGATGATGCAGCAGCACCTCGTCCACCATCAACGGCAGCAGCAGCGGCACCGGTACGGCGGCCGCCACTGCCAGCAGGGCAATGACGTTGGCCTGCAGCAGACGCGTGCGATGGATTTTGAGCTCGTCGGCGATGCCGCGCCACGTCAGCATGAGGGGCCGTCCTGAAGGAAGTAACACGCGGCAAGCATAAGCGTTGCCGTGTCCGGATAAAAGCGCCGGGAACCGGCCCGCCCGTGAGACGGCCTATAGACCTGAAATGCCACCGCCCATCCAGAGCAGCGCGTAAACGAGCGCCGTCGTCAAACCCAACAGCACGAGCGCCCGCCAGCTCGACACCATGCGCCCGGCCGTCGCACCCGCCATCCCGACCTTCATGCCGGAGAACATCGCTTTGATCATGTCGTCACGGCGCAGCAACTGATGGGCCAACACAGCCGCAACATGCAAACCGATCAAGGCCAGCAGCAAATCAAAGTTGTAGGTATGCAGAGTGGTGATGAGACTGCTGGTGTCGTGGTCGAGCCAATGCGAGAGCGGCGCCTCGTAATCGCTGTCATCGTTACCGAACAGACCGGTCATCGCCTGCACCACCAACAGCAGCAACAGGCTCACGATCATCCATCCGCCCAGCGGGTTGTGCCCCAGATAAGCCTTCGGCTGGCGTTGCAACACACTGCGAAAATACGCGTAGCTGGCGCGCGGCCCCCGCACGAAATGCGCAAAACGCGCCGTGTCGCTGCCCACAAGCCCCCAGACAATACGGAACAGCACCAGCGTAAGAATGGCAAGCCCCGACCAGGCATGGTATTCCATCCACTGGTTCCCCTGCTCCCCGCTCCACCAGGAGAATCCGAACAAGGCCAGCAGCAGCCAGTGAAACAGCCGCACCGGGACATCCCATACCCTGACCCGTATAGACGGCTGCGTCATAGCACCGACGGTCCCCGGAACGTTTTATGGCAGGCGGCGCAGCTGTCGCTCACGTGCATATAGGCCGGGCGGATCGCGTCTAGATTGCCGGTCTTGGCCGACGCGGCGAGGCCGGACACCGCCTTGATGTAGGTGTCCTGTGCCTGTTTGAATTGCGCGGCTTGCTGCCACACTGCGGGTTTGGCACGACTCGGCGCATAGGTGCTGCCCGGCGGAAAATAGGGCCACGGCTGGGTGCTCAGGCTTTGAAGCTTGTCGGCGAGCGTAAGGAATTTCGCTGCGACATAAGGCGTTTTGCCGCGCACCATGATCCCCATCGGCTCAAAGGTACGCAGGGTTTCCTGCAACAGCGCGCGGCGCTTGGTCACCGGCTGGCCAGGATGCGTATCGGCCTTGGGGCCGCATCCGGCCAGCATCAGGCAGGCACCAATCAATAAGGGCGCAGCGCGCAAATAGGGTTTGAGCGAAATCATGGTCATTCCTGGCCGAGGGCAGAAAACGGCAAAGGTCTATGGATAGCGTAAACATATGTCGAGTTCCCCAGGGCACGTAGGGGCTCGCAAATAATGCGGATCGCGCCTGCAGAGCGGAGCAGGCAGACACACAAGACCATTTACTTTCCGATGCAGAACGAACTGAAGATCTCACCCAACAGATCGTCAGCCGTAAACTCACCGGTGATTTCCGACAAGGCGGCCTGCGCTAGCCGCAGTTCTTCGGCAAACAATTCCAGCTGGCCGGTCGATTCACGCGCAACGGCAAGATGGCCGGCGGCACGCCCCAGCGCATCCAGATGACGCGCGCGCGCCATGAACGTGCCCTCGCCTGCCGCCTGCCAACCCACCGATGCCAGCAGCTTGGCGCGCAGGAGATCGATCCCGGCACCGGTCCGGGCGGAAAGCCAGACCTCGTCGCCTGCCACGCGTGGCGCTTCGCCGGTGACATCGATCTTGTTGTGGATCGTGAGCCGCACCCCTGGCGGCAGGCGCGCCAGGATCGCCGCCTCGCGTTCGCTGAGGCCATGTGCCGCGTCCACCAGCAGCAACGCCACGTCGGCCCTCTCCGCCGCCTCCCAGGTGCGGGCGATGCCGAGCCTCTCCACCGTGTCGTTGGTTTCACGCAGGCCTGCGGTATCGACGATGTGCAACGGTACGCCTTCAATCTGGATCGCCTCGCGTACGGTATCGCGCGTGGTGCCCGCGATCTCGGTGACGATCGCGGCCTCGAATCCGGCCAGTTGATTCAGCAAACTCGACTTGCCCACGTTCGGCTGGCCGATCAGCACCACGGTCAAACCTTCGCGCAGCAGCGCGCCTTGTTTTGCCTGCGATCGCACCGCAGCCAGGCTGGCTTCTATCGCATCGAGGCGCCCGAAGGCGTCGGCCTGTTTGAGAAAATCGATCTCCTCTTCGGGAAAGTCGAGCGTGGCCTCGACCAGCATGCGCAGACGCGTCAGCGCGTCGACCAGTTCCGCGATCCGCGCCGAGAAGGCACCTGCCAGCGAACGCACCGCCGAGCGCACCGCCTCGGTGGAAGCCGCGTCGATCAGATCGGCCACCGCCTCGGCCTGGGTCAGATCGAGCCTGCCGTTCAGAAAGGCGCGACGGGAGAACTCACCCGGCTCGGCCAGCCGCGCACCGAGTTCCAGACAACGTTGCAGGATCAGGTTCAACACCACCGGTCCGCCGTGGCCTTGCAGTTCCAGCACGTGCTCGCCGGTAAACGAATGGGGGGCGACAAAATGGAGAGCGATCCCCTCGTCGAGGGCTTCGCCATCGCGATCGAGAAAGCGACAGAACGTCGCATGGCGCGGCGCGGGCACGCGCCCAAGCATGGCTTGGGCAAGCGGGACGATATCCGCCCCTGATACCCGTACTACACCCACGCCACCGCGTCCGGGAGCGGTGGCGATGGCTGCAATCAGATCAGGCTTTGCCGGAGGCGGGCTTGCCACCGTCCTGAACCTGTTTGTTGATCACCCATTGCTGGGTAATGGACAGGATGTTGTTGACGATCCAGTACAGCACGAGGCCGGCCGGGAAAAAGACGAACATCACGGTAAACGCTACCGGCATGATCATCATGATCTTGGCCTGCATCGGATCCATCGGCTGCGGATTGAGCTTGACCTGCAGGATCGACGTGATGCCCATGATGATCGGCAGGATGAAGAAAGGATCGGGCGCGGTCAGGTCGTGGATCCAGCCCAGCCACGGCGCGCCGCGCATTTCCACCGCCGCCAGCAGCACCCAGTACAACGCGATGAACACGGGAATCTGGATCAGGATCGGGAAGCAGCCGCCGAGCGGATTGATTTTCTCGGTCTTGTACATCTCCGCCATCGCTTGATGCAGCTTGGCGCGGTCGTCGCCATAGGTTTCCTTCAGCTTCTGCAGGCGCGGCGTGAGTTTCTTCATCTTGGCCATCGACTTGTAGCCGGCGGCCGACAGCGGGAACAACGCCAGTTTGAGGAGGATGGTCAGGATGATGATGGCCCATCCCCAGTTGCCGACGAAGTGCTCGATTTTTGCCAGCGACCAGTAAATGGGGAAGGCCAGCGGCGTAAGCCAGCCGTAATCGCGCGCGAGATCCAGGCCGGGGGCGGCCGCTTCGAGCAGTTTCTGCGTCTGCGGTCCCGCGTACAAGGGCACGGTAAAAACTTTCTGCTGGCCGGGCGCCAGGGTGCCCTCCACCAGAATGACGCCGGCGGAATAGAGATCATGCCCCAGAGCGCGTGCGTAATACTCGCGCTTGACAGTGCCCTCGGGCAGCCAGGCCGCCACAAAGTGATGCTGCACCAAACTCACCCATCCGTCGTCGGCCGTTTTTTCAAACTCGGCCTTGCCTTCCTGGATGGCTTTGAACGTGACCTTCTGGAATTTCTTGGCGTCCGTGTAGAACGCCGGGCCGGTAAAGGTATGCAGGAAGAAAGACGCGCCGCGCGGTGCGCCGGAATGGCGGGTGAACTGGTAATACGGGGTCAGGTCGACAGGCTGGGTCCCGTTGTTGATGACCCGGGTTCTGAGGGCAATCTCATAGCTATTGCGCTTGAAGATATAGGTCTTCTCGACGCGCACGCCCGTGGCGGGATCATTCCACACCAGGGGGACCTCCACTTGAGAAGCGCCCCGGGTCAGACGGTAGGTGCCGGGATTCAACTGAAAAACGCTGCGATGTGTCGGCAGATCCTTGCCAAGCAGACCGCTCTGCGCAAGATAGGGCTGGGCCGGATCGTCTTCAAACAGCGTGAAGATCTCGTTGCGTGCTTCCGTCTCGCGATAGGTCAGCAGTTGAAGCTGGCGGAGGTCGCCGCCATTGGCATCGATCGTGGCGCGCAACACATCGGTTTCCACCACCGCACGCGCACCCTTCACAAATCCGGCTTGGGCTGGCGCGGCGGCGGGGGCGTTCAGCCCTTGGCTTGGAATAGGCGGCGTGCTCGTGCTGGCCGGCGCGTTCGTCGCCGTGACAGCTGGCGGCGGCGGCGCATGCTTGTCCTGCCAGGCCTCCCACAACAAAAGCAGGGAGAAGGAAAAGACGATGAAAAGAATCAGCCGCTGGTTATCCATGGAACGGGGCGCTATGAGTTGGGATGGGGTTCCGGAGTGGCAATCAGGGGGTCACCTGCTGCCATGGCGGGCCATTTTGCCATGGCTCGATGGCCCGCACGTGCGAACGTGCGCAACAAATCCCGTGCCTCATCGCCCGGAACCGGCTTGGCAATGAGACGAACGACAAAGTCGCAGGCGGGCAGTTCCGGCAAAACCTGTCGAAAGCTTTCGCGCACACACCGCTTGACGCGGTTGCGATCCACCGCACGCGCAAGCAAGCGCTTGGCAACGACCATACCCAACCGGGGATATCCCACCTGATTGGGCCGCGCCATCACCATCAGATAATCCGTTCGTGCGCGTTGATTGTCGGCAAATACCCGATCGAAATCGGCCTTGTCGACCAGCCGCGCATCGCGGAGGCGCACGCCACCCGCTGAGTTGAGATGCGCGTTGATTAGACAGCCAGACGTGCGCGACCCTTGGCGCGACGCGCGTTGATCACGGCACGGCCTGCCTTGGTTTTCATGCGGGCACGGAAACCGTGGGTGCGCTTGCGGCGGACGGTGGAAGGCTGGTAAGTGCGTTTCATGGCATATCCTTTCTGGCAGGCATCGGCCCACCCCGCAGCGCGGGCGGGCCAAACACAAAAAATCTGTTGAAAAACCGCATATTAGACCCGCCCTACCGGGGGGGTGTCAAGTTCAGCGGAGAATGCCCCGCAATGTCCGGGGGATCCTGCCTGTGGATAACCTTGCCGAAGGGGAGTAAGATTCGCGTTTGAATCCCATGCTGCTTTCCGCCCCTCTCCCCTCGACTATGGATTCCTTCTGGGACCTTTGCCAAGAGCGCTTTCGCGCCAACCTGACCCAGCAGCAGTTCAGCACATGGATCAAACCCCTGGTGTTTGAGGATGCTGACGGCGAGGTCCGCATCCTGGCACCCAATCATTTCGTAATGGACTGGGTCCGCGAGAAATTTGCCGAACACATCGATGGCTGGGCGCAAGAGTTCTATGCCCGCCCTGTCTCCATTACCTATGCACTGGGTAAAAAACCCAGTGCGCCGCGTACGCACACGGCACCGTCTACCGTCGCTGCACCAGTGCCGCTGCCCGCCAGCGTCGCAGCTCCTGCCCAGATGGGGATGCGCATCAACCCCGGCTTCACTTTCGACAATTTCGTCTCCGGCCGCGCCAACCAGTTGGCGCGGGCAGCGGCACTGCAAATCGCCGACAACCCCGGCGTGGCCTACAACCCGCTGTTCGTCTATGGCGGCGTCGGGCTGGGAAAAACCCACCTGTTGCAAGCCATCGGCAATACCGTGCGTCAGGCCAATCCCGATGCGCGAATCAGCTACATCCATGCCAACGATTATGTGGATGACGTGGTCAAGGCCTATCTCAACAAACAGTTCGACGACCTCAAGCGGCGTTACATGTCGCTCGACCTGCTGCTCATCGACGACATCCAATTCCTCGCCAAGAAGGACCGTACCCAGGAAGAGTTTTTCTACGTCTTCAACTCGCTGATCGAGAACAAGAAGCAGATCGTCATCACCTGCGACACCTTTCCCAAGGAAATCAGTGGCCTCGACGACCGTCTGAAATCCCGTTTCGCCTGGGGCCTGACCGTCGCCGTCGAGCCGCCGGAACTGGAAATGCGGGTCGCGATCCTGCTGGCCAAGGCGCAGGCGGAAAACGTCAAGCTCGACGAGAACGTCGCTTTCTTCATTGCCAAGCAGGTGCG
Organism: Thiobacillus sp. SCN 63-57; assembly: GCF_001725555.1. Classification (NCBI taxonomy): domain Bacteria; kingdom Pseudomonadati; phylum Pseudomonadota; class Betaproteobacteria; order Nitrosomonadales; family Thiobacillaceae; genus Thiobacillus; species Thiobacillus sp. SCN 63-57. The sequence goes on from NZ_MEGP01000004.1 coordinate 175,078, forward strand.
TTCCAATGTACGTGAACTCGAAGGTGCGCTGAAACGGGTGATCGCTTTTTCCCGCTTCCACGAAAAACCCATCACCCTGGAACTGGTAAAGGAAGCACTGCGGGATCTCATCGCCTCGACCTCGCGCATCGTCTCGATCGAGAACATCCAGAAAACCGTTGCCGACTTCTACAAGATCAAGGTTGCCGACATGTTCTCCAAGAAACGGACGCGCAACCTGGCACGCCCCCGTCAGATCGCCATGGCGCTGGCCAAGGAACTCACCAACCAGAGCCTGCCGGAAATCGGCGAATCCTTCGGCGGACGCGACCACACCACGGTGATCCACGCCTGCCGCAAGGTCGCCGAACTGCGGGAGACCGAAGCGGATATCGGCCGTGATTATCTGGTGTTGTTACAAAGCCTGACAGGCTGAGGATGAAATGTGGATAAAGCAGGTCAAGCATACAAAGCGAGGAATCCATCCCCTTTCCTCCCGTGTTTCCCCGCTGTTATCCACACCCAAAAACAAGTAACAAGTAGATGTTTTAATTGAGTAAAAAGGCTTACCCCCAATTTCAGGCTGCCTTTATTATGATTCTCAGGAATATATAAATGCTATTAGTACAAAGCGAACGCAACACACTCCTGGCTTCCCTCACCGCCGTTGTTGGGGTAGTCGAACGCCGCCATACGCTCCCCATCCTGTCCAATCTCCTGCTGGAGAAAAAAGGCAGCAAGCTGACCCTGCTGGCGACCGACCTGGAATTGCAGGTGAGCACGCAGCTGGATGTGCAGGCCGGTGAGGATTTCGCCATCACCATCGCGGCACGCAAGCTGTTCGACATCGTGCGTGCGCTGCCTGATTCCGCCAAGGTCAAGCTCGATTCCAAGGACAGCCAGGTCGTGGTCAGCGCAGGCAAGTCCCGCTTCACACTGCAAACCCTGCCGGCTGCCGATTTTCCACGGGTCGAGACCGGAGCCGGCCTGGGCGAAGCCCTCAGCCTGCCGCAAAAAACGCTGAAGCGCCTGCTGCAACTGGTGCAGTTCGCCATGGCCAGCCAGGACATCCGGTATTACCTCAACGGCATGCTGCTGGTACTGGACGGCAAGCAGTTGCGCGTCGTCGCCACCGACGGGCACCGGCTGAGCTACGCCGAAACCCAACTGGAAACCGAAGCCGAAACGCGCGAGGTCATCATTCCCCGCAAGACCGTGGTCGAACTTTCGAAGCTGCTTGGCGATGTGGACGACCCGGTCGAACTGCGCATTGGCACCAACCAGGTCACCATCACCCTGCCTGGTACCGAGCTGGTGACCAAGGTGGTCGACGGAAAATTCCCCGACTACCAGCGCGTCATCCCTACCAATCAGCCGCGTCACCTCAAGGCCAACCGTCAGAGCGTGATACAGGCCCTGCAGCGCGCGGCGATCCTGTCGAACGAGAAATTCCGCGGCGTGCGCCTGGTGATGAGCGAGAACACCCTGGGCATCGTCTGCAACAACAACGAGCAGGAAGAAGCTGCCGACGAAATCGAAGTCAACTACAACGGCGATCCGCTCGACGTCGGCTTCAACGTGACCTATCTGCTGGACGGCCTCGGCGCAGTCAATACCGACGAAATCACGCTGTCGCTGGGCGACGCCAACAGCAGTATGCTCTTGACCAGCGAAGGCGAAGCCGGCTTCAAGTACGTCGTGATGCCGATGCGGATCTGATCCTGAACAAGGCCCTTCGACAAGCTCAGGGCGAACGGATGGTGGTTGATTCCGTTCGTGGTGAGCCTTTCGACAGGCTCAGGACAGGCCTGTCGAATGCTCTCATGACCGAAGTCGAAGGGCATGAATGGAATCAGGCTTCATCAAGCCAACCCACGCAATACTCCTAGCAACAACTGACAGGAATGCCCTACGGGGTGAGAACACCATGAGCGACAAGTCCGACAACAACGCCAACGGCGGTTACGACGAAGACAGCATCCAGCAGCTGGAAGGCCTGGAAGCGGTGCGCAAGCGCCCCGGCATGTACATCGGCGATACCTCCGACGGTACCGGCCTGCACCACATGGTGTTCGAAGTGCTCGACAACGCCATCGACGAGGCGCTGGCGGGCTGGTGCGACGACATCAAGGTCATCATCCACCCCGACAACTCCATCTCGATTTCCGACAACGGGCGCGGCATCCCGGTCGGCGTCAAATTCGACGACAAGCACGAGCCCAAGCGCAGCGCGGCTGAAATCGTCATGACCGTGCTGCATGCCGGCGGCAAGTTCAACCAGAACAGCTACAAGGTGTCGGGTGGTCTGCATGGCGTCGGCGTGTCGTGCGTCAATGGCCTGTCGAAATGGCTGAAGCTGATCGTGCGCCGCGACGGCAAGAAATACGCGATGACCTTCAACCGGGGCAAGGTGCTCGACCGCCCGATCGAAATCCAGAACGGTGTCGAAGTGTCGCCCATGCAGATCATCGGCGAAACGAAGAACCGCGGCACCGAGGTGCATTTCCTGGCCGACGAGGAAATCTTCGGCAAGGTCGAATTCCATTTCGACATCCTCGCCAAGCGCATCCGCGAACTGTCCTTCCTCAACAACGGCGTCAAGATCGAACTGATCGACCACCGCGACGGCAAGAGCGAAAACTTCGCGCACTCGGGCGGCGTCAAGGGCTTCGTCGAATACATGAGCCGTCTCAAGAATCCGCTGCACCCGAAGATTTTCAGCGCCATCGGCGAAAAGGACGGCATGACCGTCGAAGTCGCCATGCAGTGGAACGACAGCTATTCCGAAACCGTGCAGTGCTTCACCAACAACATTCCGCAGCGCGACGGCGGTACGCACCTCACTGGCTTGCGCATGGCGATGACGCGGGTTCTCAACAAGTACATCGAGGAAAACGAAGTCGCCAAGAAGGCCAAGGTCGAGACCACCGGCGACGACATGCGCGAAGGCCTCACCTGCGTGCTGTCGGTGAAAGTGCCGGAGCCCAAGTTTTCGTCGCAGACCAAGGACAAGCTGGTGTCCAGCGAAGTGCAGCCGGTGGTGCAGGAAGTCGTCGGCCAGAAACTCGCCGAATTCCTGCTGGAAAACCCCAACGACGCCAAGCTGCTGTGCGCCAAGATCGTCGATGCCGCGCGCGCTCGCGAGGCCGCCCGCAAGGCACGTGAAATCACCCGTCGCAAGGGCGTGATGGACGGCCTGGGCCTGCCCGGCAAGCTCGCCGACTGCCAGGAAAAGGATCCCGCTCTCTCGGAGATTTATCTGGTCGAGGGCGATTCCGCCGGCGGTTCGGCCAAGCAGGGACGCGACCGCAAATTCCAGGCGATCCTGCCGCTGAAGGGCAAGATCCTCAACGTCGAGCGCGCGCGCTTCGACAAGGTCATCGGCAGCCAGGAAATCGCCACGCTCATTACCGCGCTTGGCACCAGTATCGGCAAGGACGATTACAACCCCGACAAGCTGCGCTATCACCGCATCATCATCATGACCGACGCGGACGTCGACGGCGCTCACATCCGCACCCTGCTGCTGACCTTCTTCTACCGCCAGATGCCCGAACTGGTCGAGCGCGGCCACATCTACATCGCCCAGCCGCCGCTTTACAAGGTCAAGCATGGCCGCTCCGAGCGTTACATCAAGGACGAGCACGCGTTGAAGGAACACCTGATGGCCGAGGCGATGAAGGACGCCGAACTGACCCCGATGGATGGCGCCATGCCGATTTCCGGCGAAGCGCTGGAGGCGCTGGCGCGCGAATATTTCCTCGCCGAGGCCGTCAGCGAACGCTTGGCTCGCTTGCTTCCGGACGACGTATTGCAGGTGCTGATGAAGATCCCACGCCTGAGCCTCGCCGACAGCGGCGCCGCGATGATGGCCGAAGCCAGCCTAGGTGCGGCGCTCGACGCGCATAAATTCGAGGTGGCCGCCGAATATCTCAGCGAAACCGACACCCATCGTCTGCGCATCACCCGCCATTCCCACGGCAACGCCTACGTCAACTTCCTCGAAGCGGACCTGCTTGAATCAGGCGACTACAGCCAGCTGGTCAAGGTTGGCGACCTGCTGCGCGACCTGATCGGCCTGGGCGCCCGCGCCAAGCGCGGCGAAAAGGAAGCGCCGGTGCAAAGCTTCCGCGAAGCGATGGACTGGTTCCTCGCCGAAGTCAAACGCGGCATGAGCATCCAGCGCTACAAGGGCCTGGGCGAGATGAACCCGGCCCAGCTGTGGGAAACCACCATGGATCCCAAGGTGCGTCGCCTGATGAAGGTGCAGATCGAGGATGCGATCTCGTCCGATCAGATTTTCACCACGCTGATGGGCGATGAAGTCGAGCCGCGGCGGAATTTCATTGAGACGAATGCGCTGGGTGTACGCAATTTGGATGTTTGAGTTGTGGTTCTTGTGCGTAAACGGAAATAGCGTCACGAGAAGCCATTCTACGGGACAGAATTTCTGAAATTGGCAACGCCTTAAGGCCAACCAATCTGGTTGGCCTTTTCTTTGGCGCAATGAAGAAGCAAAGAAAACGCAGACATGGGATTGGCCGAAGGCAATCCCCCATCATTCCCAATGGCCCGGGCCAGAGGCCGCAGCGTGCATTTCCGGACTCTCAATGTAAATTCTGCGGTTTTCCAGGCTTAGAAAGCCTCTCCGCTTTAGCTTGCTGAGCATCCCGGTAACTGTTTGGCGTGTGGTGCCAACCATATCGGCAATTTCTTGGTGGGTAAGCGTGATATCGAGGTGGATATCCTGCCCAACGTGGACGCCATGGCGCGCACTCAAACGTAGGATCAACTTCATGATGCGGGTCTCAACGTCGTCATTGACCAGATTGACGATGACTTCACTCAGGGTGCGCATACGGCACGACAGTACCTGCATGACGAGATGCAGGGAATCAGGATGGTCGCGAAGAAACCCGGAAAACTGGCTTTGCGACAATTTAAGTACCTCCGATGCTTCGCACACGTGCGCATGCACCACGCGTCCCCCCCCCTGTGCCACTTCTGCAAGGCCGAACATTTCACCGGCAAAGCAGAACCACAGAATGACTTCCTTGCCGGTATGCGCCGGCTGGCAAATTTTGACTCGACCTTTGCGAAGGAAATAGACGTGCTTGCCGGGCGCCCCTGCACGGAACACGAATTCGCCCTTGGAAAAACGCTGCATCGTGCCAAGGGAAAGTAACGCCTCCCGGTCTTCCCCGCTCATGCGGGCGAGTATGTCGGTTTGCTGATCAAGTGGCATGCGCATCCTCTGTTGGATTGCCGCGCCTTAAACGACATTTTCTTTAATGCCGGAAATGTCAGTTGGCCGACATACTTTCCCCGAGATGGCCAGAATACTACTTATGCCGCTTCGGGAGTGTAAAGGGGTTGGTGTCCGAGGTCGGAGAACCACAAAACAGGAAAGGGACATTGTCGGTGTCCCTCATAGCGGAGTTCTACCCTGATGGAGGTTACGATGCCTTACGACTCTCGAGCCCGATGCTTCTCTTCTTCCCTTTTCCTCAATATTTGGATGCTGTTGGCTGCAGTGATCGTCACGACCCCTGTAAGGGCGGCTGACGTGACACCCAAGATGCAGCCCAAGATCGATACCTATAAAAAGCAGGCAGCCATGTGGGCCATGGATCCTGTCATTGTGAAAGCCGTGAAGGAATCCAACACCCAAGGCCCGATTCCCATGTTGGGCAATGCCAAGTGGCGGGAGTTGAAGGAAAGCGATCCCATCGTCAAAGGCTTGGTCGACAATCCGGCCGGGCAGCGCCTGGCCAAGTGGATGAATGCCGACCCCAAGGGGATCAATAAGATCGTACTCTCGGGCGACAAGAGCCATCGCGTCGCTTTTACGTCCATGCCAGCGATTTATATCGGCAAGGGCAAGCCAAACTTCGACGAATCGTTCAGCGGAAAAGTGTGGCAACAGGGTGAATCCAAACCCGACCCCAGCACCAATATCGAATCGGTGCAAATTTCCGCACCCGTGAAAAATGGCAATGATGTGATCGGCGTGCTGCTGGTGTCGCTGACTGCAGCCAATCTGCAATAGGGGGCCTTATGAGCGAACAAGTTCAGAGCGGCGGTTTTATCGCCAACTGGGGCAGCAACATTCGTGATTCCGGCCGATCGCCCGGCAAGTGTGCGTGCGGGTTCATTGCTGCCTGGATCGCGTTCTTTTTGATTCTTTGGGTGATGCCCGCGCCAGAGGGGCTTTCCACCGCGGGCAAGGCAACGCTAGCCGTCATGGTATGGGCATGCCTCATGTGGATTACCGAAGCGATCCCGGTCGGCGTATCCGGAATGTTGATCCCTATGCTGCTGGTGATGACTGGGGCGATCGACAAGTTTCCCAAGGCGGCCAGCGGATTTTCTACGCCGGTGGTGTTTCTGTGTCTGGCGGCATTTATTTTTGCTGCTGTGATGCAGGCAGCCGGTCTGGATCGACGCATCGCATTGGGGATGTTGCACAAGCTCAAGGTACGAACGGTCAATGGCGTGATCTGGGCGATGTTCGGTGCCAACTTGCTGTTGTCGTTGATCATTCCTGCAGCCAACGCACGTGCCGCGACGTTGTTGCCGGTGGTGAACGGCATTACGAATATGTTCGGCGATACACCGGAAGAACGAGCCGGCAAGAAGGCCATCGTCATCCAGACGCTGGTCTATGGTTCGATGATCAGCGGCATGTGCATCATGACCGCGCACCTGCCCAATCTGGTGATCGTCGGCCTGCTCGACACCGAGCTCGCACTACACCTGTCCTATATCGACTGGTTCAAGCTGCAATGGCCCTATCTCGGCATGTTTGTCATCACCCAGTGGTGGATGCAGCGCTACTTCAAAACGCATGGCGTGGGCGTACATGGGGGCTATGAGGCAGTGCAGAAGCAGTACGCGGAACAGCCGAAGACCAGCCAGGCGGAATGGCTCATTCTCGTGGTATTCGGCGTGATCGCGCTATTGTGGGTGACGGAATCCTGGCACGGCATCAAATCGCACAATGCGGCGCTGATGGGGTTGGCGGTGTTGTTCATGCCCGGCATGTTCGGCTTCAAGTGGAAAGAACTGCAGGATCGCACGATCTGGGGCACATTCCTGTTGCTTGCGGGCGCGCTTTCGATGTCGTCCGCGATGGGCAGTACCGGGCTTGCGCAATGGCTGTCGGACATTATTCATCCGCTGGCGACGGGCCATCCGTGGTGGATGGTGCTGCTGATCCTGATGGCGGGCACGCATGTGATCCGGCTCGGCATGCTGTCGAATGTGGCGGCAATCACCATGCTGGCACCGATCCTGCTGGCGCTTGCACCCAAGCTTGGATTGCACCCGGTGGCGTTCACCATGCTTGTATCCGACACTGACACCTTCGCCTACATCCTGCCCACGCAAATCACGGCGGCGGTCATCGCCTATAGCAGTGGCACCTTCAGCATGGCTGACTACGCGAAAGTGGGTTGGGTATCCGTGCTGATCGCGATCGCCTACGGCATCTGTGTCATGGCGCCATGGTATGCATTCATGGGTATCCCGGTGTGGGATCCAACAGCACCTTGGCCCTTCCAATAAATCTGCTCTGATCGGCACATCCCCAACCGACGTCCATTCGGCTGGGGATGTGCCTGGCCGTATTTGTAAAACGAGGAAGACAACATGAAGAAAATGACCGACGCCGAACTGAAAGAAAAACTCGGCGACTACATTGCGCCGCAAGGCCTGTATCAGATCACCAAGGACATGCCTTTCCTGGGAAAAGTCTCGTGCAACATCGAGCGCATGGAGGCGGGTTCCTGGCAAGAAATCGTCATCGACTACGAACTCGGTGCCTCGGGCATGGCCGACGGATCCTGGTTCAAGGCAACGTTTCGCTTCTATTCCGACTGGGCGCTGTTCCAGAACACCGATCCGGCTGGCGCCAACTACATCTCTGCCGAATATCACGCCGCGCCGACCATTCCCGGCCAGTCACCGGCGACCGTGCAGAAACTCAGCGTGCGTTTTGATCAGAAGGGCCATGAACGACCATTCCAGAAAGCGGTGATCGTCGATACTTACGACGGTTACCTCAAGGCTGGCGACCACATCATCATCCGCCTGGGCGACCGGCGTTTTGGCGGTGCCGGTACGCGCGTGCAGACTTTCGTCGAGGAGAGTTTCCGCATCCGCTGCTATGTCGACCCCCTCGGCACCTCGCGCTTCGCCTCCATTGGCGAAGACCTGGTGATCGATATCAAACCCGGCGCACCGGCGCAACTGATGTGGGCCGGTTCTCGCATCGTTCGCGCGAATGAAAAATTTCCGCTGCGGCTGCGCAGCGAGGATCAATGGGGGAACACTTGCTGGAATCGCGGCGACAAGGTGCGGATCAACGCGACGCTGAACGGCAGGTCGATGTACAGTAAAGAAGCGACACTGGCGGAAAAAGGCTGGGCCGTATTGTTGCTGGACGACTTGCCGACACAGGAAGCCGGCGAATTGGCGGTCACCGCCCATCTATCCGAGCACCCCTGGGTCAAGCCGGCGGTCTTTTACGTCACAGTGGACGAGGCGTTGGCGGTGCCGCGTATTTACTACTGCGATCTGCATGTGCATTCCGAAGACACGATCGGCACCAATACCACGAGCTACAACCTCACCTACGGTCGCGATGTAAGCGGTCTGGATATCCTGGCCTTTGCGCATAATGACTTCAATATCACCACGGAGAAATGGAAAAGTACGGTCGAATTGATTCATTCGATCACCACGGACGGCAGCTTCGTGGCTTATCCCGGCACCGAGTGGTGCGGATCGAGCTGTGCAGGCGGCGATCACAACGTGGTGTTTCTGCACGACGGGGAACCGGAATTCCCCTACCTCAAGACCGGCGAGCATGTGCGATCGGTGGAATGGAACGAAGACATGCGCTCGGCCACCGTCGAGCCGGGTGCCTGGCCGCTGGAAGAGTTATGGGTGGCCTATGCGAAAGATCCGGATGGCCACCTGCTGATTCCGCACGTGGGCGGTCGACGCTGCATTCTCGACTGGCATCATCCCAAGTTGGAGCGGCTGATCGAGATCGGCTCCAGCTGGGGCCATTTCGGCTGGCTGTATCAGGAGGCGATGACTCGCGGTTACAAGATCGGTGCGTCCATGGCCGGTGACGAACATCGCGGCCGCTGTGGCGGCGGCGTGCCCGGCACGGCGGTGTTTGGCACCAAGGGCGGTATCTCCGGCGTCATCGCGCCGGAGCTTTCCCGAAAGGCCATCGCGCAGGCTCTGCGTGCGCGCCACACCTTTGCGTCCACCGGCGAACGCAGCTACGGTCTGATTCGCTGCAATGAGCACATCATGGGCGATGAGTTCGCGCACAAAGGCCCGGCGACGGTTGACTATCGTTTCCTTGGCGACGCGGGCTGGGACGAAATCATCGCCTTCGATCACACCGGCGAAATCTGGCGCCGCAATTTGCAACAGGAACTCGGCTACTCTGAGCGCAAGATTCGCTTTCGTTGGGGCGGCGCGCGGGTCAAGGATCGCTATCGCTGGGCAGCTTGGAAGGGAAAGGTCACCATCACCAATGCGGTAATCAACGATTTCACCGGCCGCGGCTTCGAACACCTCGAAGAAACCTGCTGGCGCGAATCGGCCACCACGGTGGGGTTCAAGAGTGATACCTATGGCGACGTGGATGCCATCGAGCTCGACGTGTCGCACCTGGCCACGGCAAGGATTCGCGTCGAAGGCACGATAGACGGTTATGTGAAAGTTGGCGATCCGCTCAAGGGTAATCCCTTTGTGCACTGCCCGACATTCGAATGGGAGATCACAGGGGCGGAACTGCTGGAAGCAGCGCGGCTCAAGAAGGATCTGCCGGGGGTGGATATGTTTCTCGCTTTCGAGCGGATGAGTGATTCACCCGCACCGCGGGAAGTCAGCGGTACGCTCAACATCGACCCGCATAATGGCCCGCACGGCCATCGCCCGGTTTACTTTTTTGGGAGGCAGATCGATGATGCAAAGGTATGGACATCAGCGTTGTTCATCGCCTTTGATGGATGAACGGCTTCTCTCACACGGGGCGCAACGGGTTGCCAAGGGAAGATCCACCCGCCTTCCTTCCCGATGCCCTTGCGTCCCTGGCGGATAACAGTTTTGCCATGCCCATGAATCCATTGCGCTGGCCGGACGAAACCGCCCGGCCAAGGAACCATGAGGAGCCGGGCTTTTCGCAGCCTGGCTCGAATATCTGCCTGGATTTTCACGGCGATCCAATGCGTGCGCGGCTGGTGGTTTTTTCCGACGGCAACCATCATATGGCGCTGCAGGAAACATTGCGTGCCTTTCTGTTGAAATTCCCCGAGGTGGAGGATGTCTTCTATGTCACCACCCCACCGCGCGTGGCGCTGCAAATGCTTCAGGCGGGGTGTCTGAATATCGGCAATCTCAGACTGTCGGTAACGCCGCATGTCTTCATCAGCCCATCGGCTGTGCTCGACCAACTGATAGCGGAGAAACGCATGACCGCTTATCGACCCTTCATGCATAGCCGCGGTGTGGTGCTACTCGTACGCAAGGGTAACCCGAAGAACATCAGCGGTCTCCGGGATTTGCTGCGAGAGGATGTGAGGGTGTTTTTATCCAATCCCGTCAATGAAAAAGTCAGCTATCAGATATACACGGATTGCCTACGGCGACTGGCCATGCATGAAAATGTCCCGCTAGATTTTCTCGCCAGCCCACCGGGTCATCCGGGCGCGTCCAACGTGATTTACGGCGATACCATTCATCATCGCGAAGCGCCGCAGGCCTTGATGGATGGACGGGCAGATGCGGCAGTGGTGTTCTATCACCTGGCGCTGCGCTATCAGCGTATCTTTCCTGAACTGTTTGATTCAGTTTGGCCAGTCGGTTCCCGAGGTAACCAGCATTGCGATATCAACCGCTTCGGTTTCGGCTTGGTGGATGGTGGCGGGCCGTGGGGCAGCAAGCTGGATACGTTCCTGATGACCGATGAAGTGACGTCTATCTATGCCGCGCATGGCTTGGAACGCGCCGGGTGAAACCCGTTATAGCTGTGATCAGCTCATCGATTCAGGATGTGTTCCGCCAACTCATCAAGCTCCGACTTGCGCTTTTACCAATCCGTACAAGGGCATTTACCCTGTTGATTCTTCCGGGACCGTTGCGACACTAGTTTCGTGTGCCGCCAAAGCCTTCCAAATCGCAGTTCTCTAAACAGTAGACGCCAGAGCCCATCTGCGCGGACCGTTGCTCAGGGACGACATTTGTAGATCGCGAAGGTGCGCTTGCCAATCTCCGGTCTGTCGCCAGGCACAACCGTGTCGCCGCCCTGGTTCACGGCTTCGTTTCGTGCCAACTGCAGCAGGTTGGCATCGACATTGTCGATGCCCCGGCTGATGAATCCCACTTCAGCGAGGACGCTGACTGTGGTCTTTCCGATGGCTTTGCACTGGCTCACCTGATCGGCCTGGGCAACGGCAACCTGCTCGGATCCTTGTCGGACGTCGATCAAGCTGCTGGCGCAACCGCCCAATGCCAGGGGCATCAGGAGGGCGGCGACAAGCTTTCCTTGGGGGATTTGCATGAACGAATTCATTTTCATTTAAGCGCTCCGTCATTATCCACACGATGACGGTCTGACGGACAGTTATGCCATTCGTTCAGGCGGCCAGCATCACGCAACGGCCCGGCATCGCCGTGCCCATTCATGTTTGATAGTTGAACGGCGCGTCAACTTGGAGAGGGAGGGGCTTCCAGCCAGGCCTGCAGCATGGCGCGCAAGCGGTCTTCCTGTACCGGCAGCGTCAGTGCGGCATCGATGCGCAGTCGCGCGCTGACCTTGTCGAGGACAGCCTGATGCGCGGGTTCGTAAAAAACCAGGATGCGCGTAGCAGGCGCGCTTTGCACGGCGGCCAGCAGCGATTCGAGGTTGGACAGCCGGTCGCGGAAATCGGTCTGATGGTAGAAGTCCGCGACGATGACGGCAGGCGGGCTCTTGCGGACCAGACTGATGGCCTTGCGTTCCGACCATTCGCTGACAACGCTGAAACCCAGTTCCTGATAAAGCTTCTTGTAGCCAGCCGTGCCGATGAAGGCGTTGAGCATGAGCAGCCGGGGCGGCGTGCTCATGCAGCAGGTTTCTTGCTGGCCGGTTTTTTGGTGGCAGCGGGTTTGGTTGTCGCTTTCTTGGTCGTGGCTTTTTTGGCGGCCGGCTTTTTCGCAGCGGGTTTCTTCGGTTCGTCCGCGTCGCCCGCCTTGGCTTTCTTCGCCGCCGCCGGCTTGGCGGCCGCCTTGCGTGCCGGTTTCTTGGCCGGGCCTTTGGCCACGCGCGCGGCGATCAGCCCGAGCGCCTCGTCCAGTGTGATCTCTTCCGGCGTGATGTCCTTGGGCAATGTGGCGTTGGTGCTGCCGTGCTTCACGTAGGGGCCATAGCGGCCGCTGCGCACGGTGATGTCCTTGCCGTCTTCCGGGTGCGGGCCCAGATTCTTCAGCACCGAGGCGGCGGAGTCGGCGCCGCGTGGGGCGCGTTCCATCGCCAGGACTTCGAGTGCGCGTGGCAGGTCGATCTCATACACGCTGTCGGTCTTGGGGATCGACTTGAATTTGCCGTCGTGCAGCAGATACGGACCGAAGCGGCCATTGTTGGCGACGATCGGCAGGCCGGTGGTCGGGTGGTGTCCGACTTCGCGCGGCAACGAGAGGAATTTCAGCGCCAGTTCGAGCGTGGCGTTTTCCAGCGGGATGTCCTTCGGCCACGAGGCGCGGCGCGGCTTCGGTGCCTTCTTGTCTTCCGGCATCTCGCCAATCTGCACGTAGGGCCCGAAGCGGCCCGACAACAGCTTGACGTCGAGCCCGCTGGCCGGATCCTGGCCCAGGATGTTGTCGCCCTCGGCGGTGGCCGCATGCAACGGGCGCGTGTAATCGCACTCCGGATAGCCCGAGCAGCCGATGAAGAGGCCACGCTTGCTCGCCTGCATGAAGAGCGGCTTGCCGCACTTGGGGCAGGCTTCGAGGATGGGGCAGCCGCGTTCGACGTCCTGCTTGGCTTTCAGTTCGCCGTCGAAGCCCTTCCAGAATTCGCCCAGCAGCTGTGACCATACGCGCTTGCCGTTGGAGACGTCGTCGAGCTTGTCTTCCAGCTTGGCGGTGAAGTCGTAATCGACGTAATGGGTGAAATGCCGGGTCAGAAAGCAGTTGACCAGGCGGCCGATGTCGGTCGGTTGGAAGCGCTTCTTCTCCAGCACCACGTACTCGCGGTCCTGCAGGGTCGAGATGATGCTGGCGTAGGTCGAGGGGCGGCCGATGCCATATTCCTCCAGGGCTTTGACGAGACTCGCCTCGGTGTAGCGCGGCGGCGGTTGGGTGAAGTGTTGTTCGCCATAGAGCTTGTCGACCGGCAGGGTTTCGCCCTCGGTCAGTGCCGGCAGTTTCGACTCCTCTTCATCCTCGTCGTCCTGGTAGACGGCCAGGAAGCCGGCGAATGCCAGGGTCTGTCCGGTGGCGCGGAAGGTGCCCTCGCCCACCGTGATGTCGGCGGCGACCGTATCGAATTGCGCGGGCGTCATCTGGCAGGCGACGGTGCGCTTCCAGATCAGCTCATAGAGCTTGGCCTGGTCATGCGACAGAAATTGCTTCACCGCTTCCGGCGTGCGCGTCACGGAAGTCGGACGCACCGCCTCGTGCGCTTCCTGTGCGTTCTTGGTCTTGGCCTTGTAGGTGATGGCGGCCGGCGGCAGGAATTCCTTGGAAAAGTTGGCGCCCACATACTTGCGGATGTCGGTGATGGCTTCCTGCGCCAGGTTCACCGAGTCGGTCCGCATGTAGGTGATGAGGCCGACCGGGCCTTCGCCGAGGTCGATCCCTTCGTACAACTGTTGAGCGGTACGCATCACGCGGTCGGTGGTCATGCCGAGCTGGCGCACCCCGGCCTGCTGCAACGTCGACGTGGTGAACGGGGCGCCGGGATGGCGGGCGCGGCGTTTCTTCTCGATGCGCATGACGCGGGCATCCTTGCCCTCCAGCATGGCCAGCCATTCCTTGCTGCGCGCCTCGTGTTCGACCGAGAACTGTTCGAGCTTTTCGCCCTTGAAGTGGGTGAGCTTGGCGGTGAACGGCTGCGCACCTTTATGCGTGTCGAGGTGCAGCGTCCAGTATTCGCGCGGCACGAAGGCTTCGATCTCTTCCTCGCGTTCGACGATCATCCGCAGGGCGGGCGATTGCACGCGCCCTGCGCTCAAACCCGGGCTGATCTTGCGCCACAGCAGCGGCGACAGGTTGAAGCCGACCAGATAATCGAGCGCGCGCCGGGCCTGTTGCGCGTCGACCAGGTCGGTCGCGATTTCGCGCGGATGGCGCACGGCGTCCTGGATAGCCGATTCGGTGATCTCGTAGAAGGCCACGCGCTTCATCGGCGTCTTGACCTTGCGTTCCTTGAGGATTTCGCTGATGTGCCAGGAAATCGCCTCGCCTTCGCGGTCCGGGTCGGTGGCCAGCAGCACTTCGTCGGCCTTCTTGGCGGCCTTGACGATGGCCTCGACGTGCTTGGCGTTGCGTTCGATGACCTGGTATTTCATGCTGAAATTTTCGGTATCGACCGCGCCGGTTTTCGGCTCCAGGTCGCGCACGTGGCCGTAGCTGGCAAGGATGTCGTAGTCGGCGCCGAGGTATTTTTTCAGCGATTTGGATTTCGACGGCGATTCGACGATGACGAGTTTGGACATGTTAGGGCGTATTAACTCTGGTTTCGCGCTCGCGTTGCTGCGAGAAAGCGATGGATGCAAGGCGTGTCGCGCCGGCAAGGGTCATCCCTTGCCAAGAGACGCAACGTAGCAGACGCGCTTTCTCACAGCAACCCGAAGGGACGGGACGATTCGGGCACATCCCTTTGTCGCGAGCCGCTTGCTGTGAATGGCACAGCGGCACGTCTCGCTTCGCGGCCTGTGTCCCGAATCGTCCTCGTCGCGAGTGTGAAATCAGAGTTAACACGCCCTAAATTAATGTAGACGTCCCGGCTCGTGATTCAACAGCATGTCTTCCAGATGCGTGAAATGTTCGATCAGGCCGCGGCTCCACAGCACGATCAGCGTCATCCAGCGCACATGGTCGGGTTCGATGTCCTCACCGCCCAAGGCCATCAGGCCGGAAATCACCCATTCGCGCGATTCGGGGTCGAGTATCTCGGCGCCGACCAGGAATGCGAGTTCACTGCGGCAGGCCTCGTTGAGGCGCTCCAGCTCTTCGGCGGCGTAATGACGATCATAGGCCAGCGCGAGCCGCTCATGGGTGGCGCTACCGGTCAGGTTGGCATACCAGTCCAGGGCGGCGTTGATGTCGGATTCTTCAAACCCGGCGGCAAACAGGCGCTTTTCCAGTGCGTCGCGATCGGGCGCCAGCTCCGCCATGCGGAAGCTTTCATATAGGTAAACCAGGATGTCGAGCATAGTGTCAGTGAATTTTTTGGTAGCGCCCGCCTGGCAAGGAAGCAATTCGCCCATCCAGTTCAAGCGTCAACAGCTTCGCTGAAAGCGCATCCAGCGTCAACCCGGTTCTTTGTGCAAGGGTATCGAGCGTGGTGGGCGCGCCGTCCAATGCGTTCAACACCGGGTCGGTGAGGGCTGCCGCAGTGTGTTCCGGCGAGGCGTCCTCCGCGAGCGCTTCACTGTGTGGACGGTCCTGGCGTAGTCCTGGCGGGGCCAGCCGCTGCTGCCAGGCCAGTTCGTCGAGAATGTCGGCGGCGGACTCGACCAGCTTGGCGCCCTGCTTGATCAGGGCATGGCAGCCGCGCGCCAGTGGGGAATGAATCGAACCGGGAATGGCGAACACCTCGCGCCCCTGTTCGGTGGCCACCCGGGCGGTGATCAGCGAACCACTGTCGGGCGCGGCCTCCACCACCAGCACGCCGCGGGAGAGTCCGCTGATGAGCCGGTTGCGGCGAGGGAAATGGCCGGGCAGGGGTGGCGTGCCGAGCGCAAACTCCGACACGATCAACCCGGTTTCGGCCAACTGATGCGCCAGCGCCTTGTTGCGTGCGGGGTAAATGCGGTCGAGCCCGGTACCGATGACGGCCACGCTGGATCCAGCGCCTGCGAGCCCACCCCGGTGAGCTGCCGCATCGATGCCGAGCGCCAGCCCGCTGACGATGGTGAGCCCGGCGTCCGACAGGGCGTGAGCGAAGGCTTCGGCATCGCGCACCCCCTGCGGAGTCGCGTTGCGGCTGCCGACGATGCCAAGCGCAGGCTGGTTGAGCAGCGCGCGCCGTCCCTTGCAATACAGCATGGCAGGCGGATCCGGGATCTCGAGCAGGATCTTTGGATAGTCCGTGTCCGCCAGCGTCATCAGGCTGTTGTCGGGCTGGTCGAGCCAGGCCAGGGCGGCGTCAAGCTGCGCGGCATCGGGTTCGGCCAGCAGGGCGTCGCATTGGGCGGGCGTGAGGTGGGCCGCCAGCGCGTGGCGGCTGGACGATAAAACGGCCTCCGGAGATCCGAAGGCCGTGAGCAGGCGGATCAGGCTGGTGTTGCCCACCCCCGGAACGAGGGCGAGGTGCAGCCAGGGATCACGTGCGTTCAATCAGGATTTTTCACGCTATCGAGCAGGTAGACCGGGCCATCCGACTGCATGATGAGCGCGTAGGACACGCGGTCGTACACGCGGTAGACCATCACCAGGCCGCTGCGGGTATCAGGCAGCTTGACGGCGTTATCGCTGTTGTTGCCGAGGCAGGTGCTGCGGAAGGAGTTGCGCACGTCGACGATTTGATCATACGTGGCCTTGCCGTCCTCCTTCAGGCAGCGCACATCGCTGTACAGCCAGGCGCCGCCATCGGGAATGCCCGCGGATTTTTCCTTGACCCAGGCCATGCGGTCCTTTTCGTCGCGGGTCAGCGTTACGGCCAGACCTTCGCGGTATACCGCCAGCACGTGGCCCGGCTCTAGGCCGTCGCGGCTGCCGCGGTTGATGACGACCGTCTGGTAGCGGCCGCTGTCGGACAGCCCACCGTAGGCCGAGATGATGCGGCCGCGGATCTTGCCTTCCGGGGCGTGCGGGACGTATTCGAAGGGAGTGCTGCTGTCCGCTTCCACCAGCTTGTCCTTGGGCAGGATTTCCCGTACCGACTGGGTGATGCGGATTTTTTGCGGGGCGCCTTCCACCAGCGTGCGGGCGTCGCCGAGGTATTCGACTTCATAGCCCAGGACTTCGCCGGTTTCCGGGTCTTTCAGCGCCTTGCCCGGGCGCAGCACGTTCCAGCGGGTGACGCCGGGCTTGCCGCCGGTGGCAAAGGCATCGTCACCCGAGCCCAGCACCACCCGCTCGACGTTGCTGCCCAGAATGAAAGGCGCATCGTCGAGCGCGCCCTTGGCCACCACACGCGGTTGCGACAGGAAGGGGTGGATCACCCGGATGGGAATGGACGGGACCGCTTCATTGCGGATTTCGGTTGCACGTACGCCGGGCGACAGTTTGACCGTCTCCATGCCGTCTTTGCTGCCCTTGACCAGCGACAGGCGCGGTTCCTTGCCGCTGCGGTCGAGCACGATCATGTCGCCGGGATAAATCCAGTGCGGGTTCTTGATCTCCTCGCGGTTCATCTTCCAGATCTGGGGCCAGCGCCACGGGTCCTTGAGAAATTTGCCGGAAATGTCCCATAGCGTGTCGCCTTTGACCACGACATACTTGTCCGGCGCGTTGTCCTGCAGTTTAAGGGTATCGGCCAACGCGGGAGCGGTGGCCAGCAGCAGGGCGAGAGAAACTACGAGTTGACGCACGGGGGAACCCTCCATTTAGACCTTGTCTAATTTTCAGCGTTGAAAATATACTGTGCGCTTAGCTTACGGCTATCCGCCGCCTTATATTTAGGGTTGCGCGCAACTAAACGCAGATTCTGCATCAAAGTGCGCGCCCAGCCCATTCAATTCTTAGACTTTGTTATGGCCAGACTCGACATTTTGCATTACCCCGATGCGCGCCTGCACACCGTCGCCAAGCCGGTGAAGGTGGTGGACGACCGCATCCGCACGCTGGTCGACGACATGGCCGAGACCATGTACGCGGCGCCTGGCATCGGCCTGGCCGCCACCCAGGTCGACGTCCACGAGCGCGTCATCGTCATCGACGTATCCGAAACCCATGACCAACTGCGTGTCTTCATCAATCCGGAGCTCATCGCCCAGTCCGGCACCGAGGAAAGCGAAGAGGGTTGCCTGTCGGTGCCGGGGATCTTCGACAAGGTCGTGCGCGCCGAGCGCGTCACCGTGCGTGCGCTGGACCGCGACGGCAAGTCGTTCGAACTCGACGCCGACGGCCTGCTGGCCGTGTGCATCCAGCACGAAATGGATCATCTGAAGGGCAAGGTCTTCGTCGACTATCTGTCCAACCTCAAACGCAATCGCATCAAGGCCAAGCTGTTGAAGCAGGCGCGCGAGCATCGGCCCGACGCGGCGCCGGTGCGCGCCTCGCTCTGAGTTTTCCTTTCCATGCGCATCATCTTTGCCGGCACGCCGCCGTTTGCGGCGGCCGCACTCAACGCTCTGGCGGACGCCGGGCATGACATCGCCCTGGTGCTGACCCAGCCCGATCGTCCGGCCGGGCGCGGCATGAAACTCATGCCCAGTGCGGTCAAGCAGGCCGCCTTGGCGCGCGGTTTGCCGGTGTCGCAGCCGCCGAGCCTGAAATCGCCCGAAGCCCAGACCGAGCTGCGTGCCGTGGATGCCGACGTCATGGTGGTCGCGGCCTATGGCCTGATCCTGCCGCAAGCCGTGCTGGACCTGCCGCGTCTCGGCTGCCTCAACATCCATGCCTCGCTGCTGCCGCGCTGGCGCGGCGCCGCGCCGATCCAGCGCGCGATCCTGGCGGGCGACGCGGAGACCGGCATCACCATCATGCAGATGGACGCCGGGCTCGACACCGGAGCAATGCTGTCGAAAACCGTGGTGCCGATTCGTGACGACGACACGGCCGCCAGTCTGCATGACGTGCTGGCCGCGGCGGGCGCGTCCGCCATCGTCGCGGCGCTGGCGAATTACGCTACGCTTGTTCCGGCTGCACAGGACGACGCGCAGGCCACGTATGCGGCCAAGCTCAGCAAGGACGAGGCGCAACTCGACTGGAACCAGCCTGCCGATGCCCTGGCGCGCGCGGTGCGCGCCTACAATCCGGCGCCCGGCGCATGGACGCTGCTGGAGGGCGCGCCGCTGAAAGTGTGGATGGCAGCGACCGCAACGGGCGCCGGCGACCCGGGTACCGTCCTGCGCGCCGACGCGGAGGGACTGGTCGTCGCCTGCGGCAGCGGCGCGCTGGCCTTGCGGGAGATCCAGCCGGCAGGCAGCAAGCGGATGAGCGCCGCCGCATTTCTCGCCGGGCGGCCGGTGCCACCGGGGTCCCGGCTCGGCCATTGAAACCCGGCCGGCCGATCCCCATCTAACGCTCGTCGACGCGCCTGTGGGCGCGTTTTAAGGAGCCTCACATGTTCGGTAACTGGGTCAAGACGTCCATTCTGTTTGCCGGGATCATTGCGCTGTTCGGCGCCATCGGTGCGGCCATCGGCGGCGCCCAGGGCATGCTGATCGCCTTGCTGTTCGGTGCAGGCATGAACCTGTTCGCCTACTGGAATTCCGACCGGATGGTGCTCTCCATGTACCATGCGCGCGAAGTGGACGCCGGCAGTGGCGGCCGTTTCTACGCGATGGTGCAGGAACTGTCCGCGCGGGCCGGGCTGCCGATGCCGCGCGTGTATGTCATCGACGAGGCGCAGCCGAACGCGTTTGCCACCGGCCGCAATCCGGAACACGCGGCCGTGGCGGCCACCACCGGCATCATGCAGTTGTTGAGCGAACGCGAACTGCGCGGCGTGATGGCGCACGAACTGACCCATGTGAAAAACCGCGACACGCTGATTTCCACCGTCTCCGCGTCGATCGCCGGCGCGATCTCGGCGCTGGCCAACTTCGGCATGTTTTTCGGCGGTCGCGACAGCGAAGGGCGTTCGGCCAATCCGCTCTTGGCCATCGCGATCATGGTCGTCGCGCCGATTGCGGCGATGCTGATCCAGATGGCGATCTCGCGCGCCCGCGAATTCGGTGCCGACGCCGGTGGCGCCGAAATCTCCGGCGATCCACAGGCACTCGCGAGTGCATTGCGGAAGATCGAAGCCTACGCCAAGGGCCTGCCGATGCCGACGGCCGAGGCCCATCCGGAGACGGCGCAGATGATGATCATCAACCCCTTGTCCGGCGGCGGATTGGCCGGACTGTTTTCGACGCACCCCGCCACCGAGGAGCGCGTCGCGCGGTTGCTGCAGATGACACGCGCGGCCTGACGCCGTCGCCTGTTATCATCCGCCGCTCCCCGCAGCAGGCGTAACCCCGATGAATCAGCAAGCACTCTCCGGCCATTTCCTCCATGCGTAAGCTGCAGAAGCTGGCGGCCGGCGTGCTGGAAACGGTGCTTGCCGGCACCGCCCTGCATCAGGCCCTGCCGCAAGGCCTTCAGCAACTGCACACGCCGGGCGAGCGCGGCGCCCTGCAGGATATCGTCTACGGCAGCCTGCGCCAGCTGGGACGGCTCGACGCCTGGCTGGCGGCCCTGCTCGAACGCCCGCTGACCGATCCGCAGTTGGGCTGGCTGCTGCGTGTGGCGCTGTATCAGCTGGCCTATACGCGTGCGCCGGCCCATGCCGTGGTGCACAACGCAGTCACCGCAGCTGGCCAGGGCTGGCGGCGCGGACTGACCAACGCGGTGCTGCGCAACTTCCTGCGCCGTCGCGCCGAGCTGGACGAGATCGCCAGCGCCCAGCCATCCGCGCACTGGTCGCATCCCGACTGGTGGATCGACAAACTGAAAGCCGAGTACCCGCGCCGTTGGCAGGGCATCCTCGAGGCCAGCCTGCTGCATCCGCCGTTCACCCTGCGCGTCAATGGCCGTCATGGCGACGTAGCAAACTATCTGCGGCGCCTGAATGAGGCCGGGCTGCCCGCGCATCAAACCGGCCCGGATGCGGTCACGCTCGACCGCGCGGTGCCGGTGCACGACCTGCCCGGTTTCGATGCGGGCCACGTGTCGGTGCAGGACGCCGGCGCGCAGTGGGCGGCGCGCCTGCTCGATGCGCAGCCCGGCGAGCGCGTGCTCGATGCCTGCGCGGCGCCCGGCGGCAAGACCGGTCACATCCTGGAGCGCGCCGACGTAGACCTGATTGCACTCGACGTCGATGCGGCGCGGCTGGCACGGGTACAGGAAAATCTCGACCGGCTGCACCTCGCCGCCACGCTGGTTGAGGGCGATGCCGCGCATCCCGAGCGCTGGTGGGACAAGCAGCCCTTCGACCGCATCCTGGCCGACGTGCCCTGCAGCGCTTCCGGCGTGGTGCGCCGCAATCCGGACATCAAATGGCTGCGTCGTCCCGAGGACATCGCTCAATTTGCCGCGCAACAGGCCGTTATGCTGGATGCGCTCTGGCGGCTGTTGGCCCCGGGTGGTACATTGCTTTACGCCACCTGCTCGATATTCAATGAAGAAAACGACGGGCAAGTGCGTGCGTTCCTGGCGCGTCATCCAGACGACGCGGAACGCTGTACGTTTCCTGAACCTTTGTCAGACGGGTCGCTGCTGCCAGATGCCGAGCATGATGGTTTCTTTTACGCCCTGTTGCGCAAGACGTGATTCCACCCTTCGCGGGCTGGCCGGGCTGCTGCTGGTTTTCTGGCTGACGGTCGCGGGCAGCGCGCTGGCCAGCGATAAAAGCGCGGTCAGCCAGGCCGCCATCCGTGCCACCCCGCAAGGCTACGTGCTGGACGGCGATGTCAACATCGTGCTCAACAGCACGCTGGAGGATGCGCTC
Source organism: Thiobacillus sp. SCN 63-57 (assembly GCF_001725555.1). Classification (NCBI taxonomy): domain Bacteria; kingdom Pseudomonadati; phylum Pseudomonadota; class Betaproteobacteria; order Nitrosomonadales; family Thiobacillaceae; genus Thiobacillus; species Thiobacillus sp. SCN 63-57. Next base: position 196,886 of record NZ_MEGP01000004.1, read on the forward strand.
AGCCGGGGCATCAACCTGTACTTCCTGCTCGAACTTGAACTGTCCCGGCCGCGTAACTGGTGGTTCGATGAAGACATCGCCGACCCGGTGCGCAAGATGCGGATCTATTACCACCTGCTGCTGCGACGCTATGTGGTCGAAACCGGATACACCACGCGCACCGCCGCCACGCTGAGCGAAGCCCTGGCCATGCTGGGGCGGGTAGACGGATGGCAGGTGCTGGAGCGGGGTGCGCTCAAGACCGGTCAACGCTACGATGCGCGCCTGCGTCTGCGCCTCGATACCTCGCAACTTCCCAAGCCGCTGTCCATCGGCGCGGTCGGGGGTGACCGCTGGGAACTGGTCACACCCTGGTACGACTGGTCGTTCGATGCACCCGTGGCTCCGGCTCCGCCCGCACCTTTGCCCTGATGCGCAGTCTGATTGTCGTCGCCCTGATCCTGGGTATCGTGCTCCTGTCGTTGCTGTTTTATGCCAGCGGCGGCAGCAGCGCCTTTTCCGACACGCTGCCCACGCTTTTCATCGGCGGCGGCATCCTGGGCGTGGCCTTGCTGGTACTGCTGGGCTGGCGCATGTGGTGGCTGCAGAAGCGCATCCGTCGTGGCGTGTTTGGCGCCAAGCTCACGCTGAAATTGCTGTTGATGTTTGGGGTGGTTGCGATGCTGCCCGGCCTGGTGGTGTACGGAGCGTCTGTGTTCTTCCTCAATCGTTCGATCGAGACCTGGTTCGACGTGCGGGTGGACAATGCGCTGGCCTCCGGCGTCAACCTCGGGCAGGCCGCGCTGGATGACCTGCTGCGCGATCTCGATAAAAAAGCCCAGCGCATGGCGCTGGCCCTGTCGGACGAAGGCATGGGCTCGGTCATCACCAGCCTGTCCACGCTACGCGAGCAAAGCTCGGTGCAGGAACTGACGCTGTTCGACGAGCGTGGTGGCGTGGTTGCCCACGTCAGCGGCGAACGCGAAACCCTGTTGCCGGTGCTGCCCGACCGCAATGTGCTGTGGCAGGTCCGGCAGCAGCAGCCCTATAGCCGCATCGAGGAGGTGCCGGAACGCGGCCTGATCATGCATGTGATCGTGCCGGTGTATACCAGCTCGCTGACCGGCGAGACACGCGTGTTGCAGCTGGTGCAGCCGGTGCCGGCCCGGCTCGCGCACGATGCCCAGGCGGTCCAGTTGGCGTACCAGGAATACCAGCAGATCTCGGTCTCGCGGCTGGGCCTGAAACGCATCTACGGCGTGGCGCTCACCCTTACCCTGATGCTGGCCTTGCTGATGACCTTCGTGATCGCCTACCTGCTGTCGGAACGGCTCGGCGCGCCACTGCGGACGCTGGCGCGTGGTACCCGCGCCGTGGCCAAGGGCGACTTCTCGCAGATGCCGTCGGTATCCAGCCGTGACGAGCTGGGCGTGCTGATTCAGTCGTTCAACCGTATGACCCGCCAGCTTTCCGACGCGCGCGAACAAGTTGCGCAGAACCATCAGCAGACCGAGCAGGCCAAGGCTTTTCTCGAACGGGTGCTGGCGAACCTGTCGTCCGGCGTGGTCGTGCTGGACGAGGCTTTGCGGGTACGTACAGCCAACAGCGCCGCGGCGCAGATTCTGGGCGTGGACGCTTCGATTCTGGATGCCCAGCCGCTGGCGGAACTGGGTCAGCCGGGCGAGGCGTTGCATGTGTTCGGGGCCACGGTGGTGGCCCGCTTCGGCGAGCACGAAGGCGAGTGGCAAGAGCAGGTCGATTATGCCGGCCATGGCGGCAACCAGTCGCTGCTGTTGCGCGGCACCCGCCTGCCGGCGGGTGTCGAACGCGGCTATGTGCTGGTATTCGACGACGTGACCAAGCTGATCGACGCCGAACGCAATGCTGCCTGGAGCGAAGTGGCGCGCCGCCTCGCGCACGAGATCAAGAACCCGCTCACGCCGATACAACTTTCGGCCGAACGCATCGCGCGCAAGCTGGACGGGCGCCTGGAAACGGCCGATGCCGAATTCCTCGCGCGCGCCACGCATACCATCGTCAACCAGGTTGCCGCCATGAAGAGCATGGTGGATGCCTTTGCCGGCTATGCGCGAATGCCGCGCGCCAAACTCGAGGCGCTTGATCTCAATGCCTTGGTACGCGACGTGCTGACCTTGTACGATGCCAAAACGCTCGGGCTGGTGTTGAGTCTCGACGCCGACTTGCCGCGTATAGCAGGCGACGCCACATTATTGCGTCAGGTGATACATAATCTGTTGCAAAATGCGCAGGATGCGCTGGCCGGTCACGCTGCACCGTGCGTGGAGGTCGGTACGCGCCTGCGCAGCAATCAACATACAGTTTGTTTATCCGTAACAGACAATGGAGCCGGGTTTCCGGAACATCTGATGACACGGCTGTTCGAGCCCTATGCAACGACCAAGGCCAAGGGGACGGGCCTGGGCCTGGCCATTGTCAAAAAGATCGTCGAAGAGCATCACGGTAAAATTCAAATAGAAAACCTCAAAACGGGCGGCGCGGCCATCCGCATTTCGCTGCCTGTTTTTGCGGCAGGCGGAGAGAACACGTGAGCGGGCATATTCTCGTCGTTGATGACGAAGTGGGCATTCGTGAGTTGTTGTCGGAAATTCTTACCGACGAAGGGTATGACGTGCATCTGGCGGAAAACGCCGAGGCGGCACGTGCCTTCCGCTCCCAAAGACGGCCCGACCTGGTGTTGCTCGACATCTGGATGCCCGATACCGACGGGGTGACCCTGCTGAAGGAGTGGGCCGGCGGCGGCCTGCTCACCATGCCTGTGGTGATGATGTCCGGACACGGCACCATCGATACCGCTGTGGAGGCCACCCGGCTCGGCGCAGCCGACTTCCTCGAAAAGCCGGTGGCGCTCGCCAAGCTGATCGATACCGTCAACAAGGCGATCAAGCGCGGCGTCGCCCTGCCCCGGCGCGCCGCCAGCATGGACTTGTCGGCGCTCGGCAAAAGCCCGCTGATCCTCGAACTCAAAAAGCGCCTTTCCCAGATCGCCGGCAATACCGCGCCCGTGATGCTGATGGGCGAACCGGGCAGCGGCTTTGAAATCTGCGCCCATTTCCTGCATCAGCCATCCACGCCGTGGGTCGAGATCAAGGATCGTGCGCGGCTGGTGTCGGATCCGCTGAGCTTCGTCGAAATGCTCGGTAGCGGCACGCTCTACCTGCCCGAGGTCTGCGAGCTGGCACGCCTGGAACAAAAAGGCCTCGGTTTGCTGCTCGACCGTATCGAAGGCAGCGGGGCGCGTCTGGTGTGCGCGTCCAGCCGCAGTCTCGACACCATGGTCGCAGCCGGCGAATTCGACAGCCGCCTGTTCTACCGCTTGTCCAGCCTCGCCATTCAGGTACCACCCTTGCGCGAACATCGCGAGGACATTCCCGAGATCGCCAACTTCATGCTGGCGCAGCTGATCGAAGCGGGCGTCTGTCCGGTGCGGCGGCTCACGACGCCGGCGCTGAACCAGTTGCGCAATTTCGACTGGCCGGGCAATCTGCCGCAGCTCAACAACGTGGTGCGCACACTGGCGGTCACGGCGCTGTCGAGCGAAATCGATGCGGCCGACGTCAACCGTGTGCTGGCCCCGATGAAGCTGTCGGCGCCGGCGGTGGCGCACGGCATTCCGCTCGACATTCCGCTGCGTGAAGCGCGCGACGCCTTCGAGCGCATGTATTTCGAACACCTGATCCAGAAGGAAGGCGGCAGCATGACCCGGGTCGCCGACAAATCGGGGCTGGAGCGCACACACCTCTACCGCAAACTGAAACAACTGAACATCCGGCACGGGCGTCGTCTTGACGAAGACCTGTAGACCCAGGGAACACGCTTGAAGATCATCATTCTGGGCGCAGGCCAGGTCGGGGCCAATCTGGCCGAGAGTCTGGTCGCCGAAAACAACGACATCACGGTCATCGACCTCGATACCAGCCGCCTGACGCTGTTGCAGGACCGCTTCGACCTGCGCACCGTGCGTGGCCATGCGGCGCATCCTTCGGTGTTGAAGCAGGCCGGCGCCGAAGATGCCGACATGCTGGTCGCGGTCACGCAAAGCGACGAAACCAACCTCGTGGCATGCCGCATCGCATCCACGCTGTTCAATGTCCCCACGCGTATTGCGCGTATCCGTTCGAATGATTTCCTGGGTCTGGAGCCGGGTTTTCTGGCCGAGCAATTCGGCGTCGATGACGTCATCAGCCCGGAGCAGGAGGTGACCGACACCCTGAGGCGGCTGATCGAGCATCCGGAAGCGCTGCAGGTGCTCGACTTTGCCGACGGCAAGGTGCGCCTGATCGCGGTCCGCTCATACCACGGCGGTCCCCTGGTGGGGCACGAGCTGCAGGAGATCAAGCGCCATATGCCGGATCTGGAATGCCGTATTCCGGCCATTTACCGGCGTGACCACGGCATCGTGCCCAAGGGGATCACGGTGATCGAGCCGGGCGACGAGGTGTTCTTCCTGGCGCGCAAGCAGGATATTCCCTCCGTCATGCGCGAACTCCGCCGCATGGAACGCCGGGTCAAGAAGGTCATGATCGCCGGCGGCGGCAATATCGGACGGCGGCTGGCGGCGCAGATCGAACGCGATTACGACGTCAAGGTGATCGACCATAACAAGAAGGTCAGCAATCTGCTGGCCGAGCAGCTCCACCATACGCTGGTACTGCAGGGCGACGCGACCGACGAGGAACTGCTGGAGCAGGAAAACATCGCGTCCATGGACGTGTTTTGCGCGCTCACCAACGACGACGAGGACAATATCATGTCCGCGCTGCTGGCCAAGCGGATGGGCGCGCACCGCGTGATCGCACTGATCAACCGGTCGGCCTATGTCGACCTGGTGCAGGGCGGCGAAATCGACATCGCCATCTCGCCGGCGCAGGCGACGGTCGGGCCTTTGCTGTCCAAGATCCGGCGCGGCCATTCGCTGCGACGCGGCGCGGCCGAAGTGCTGGAGGTGGCGGTGCACGGCGATGCCAAGACCTCGCGCGTCGTGGGCCGGCGCATTGAAGAGATCGACCTGCCCGACGGCGCGACGATTGCCGCGATCATCCGCAACAACGACGTCATCATCGCCCACCACGACACGCTGATCGAAGCGGAAGACCATCTCATCGTGTTTGCGCTCAACAAACGCATCATTCCCAAGGTGGAAAAACTGCTCCAGGTCGGTTTCGGTTTCTTCTGATGTCCCGCATTGCCCCCGTTCTGAACGTGCTGTCCAAGGTGGTGATGCTGTTCTCGGCCACCTTTCTGCTGCCGTTGACGCTGTCCTGGCTGGTGGCCGACGGGGCGCAGCGCGCCTACGATGATGCCATCATCGTCACGTTCGTCGCCGGGGCGCTCACCTGGCTCTTTACCCGGAAATCGCAACGCGAGCTGCAGACCCGGGACGGCTTTCTGCTGGTGCTGCTGGCGTGGACCAGCCTGCCGGCCTTCGCTACCTTGCCCTTGCTGATCTACCTGCCCCACCTTTCGTTTACCGACGCCTATTTCGAAACGGTATCGGGCATCACCACGACGGGCGCGACGATCCTGACCGGCCTGGATGCCTTGCCCCTTTCCATCAATCTGTGGCGTGGCCTGCTGGTCTGGTTGGGGGGCATGGGCTTGATCGTGCTGGCCGTTGCCATCCTGCCCCTGCTGGGCGTGGGGGGCATGCAGATCTACAAGGCCGAAACGCCGGGTCCGATGAAGGACACCAAGCTCACGCCGCGCATTACCGAAACAGCCAAGGGCCTGTATCTGGTCTACGTCGGTATTTCGATCGCGTGCGGGCTGTCGTACTGGGCGGCAGGGATGACGCCGTTCGATGCCGTCATGCACACGTTTTCCACCATGGGGCTGGGGGGATTTTCTTCGCACGATGCCGGTTTCAGCTACTGGAACTCGCCGGCCATCGAGGTGGTGGCGGTGGTGTTCATGCTGGTGGCCGGAATCAATTTCTCCACGCATTTCCTCGCGTGGCGACACCGCTCGCTGGCGGCCTACCGGCTCGATCCCGAGGTGCGCTGGTTCCTGATCGCGACGCTGGGCAGCGCAGTGGTGATCGCGATCTACCTGACCGTCATGCACGTCTATCCCAGTTTTTTCCAGGCGCTGCGTTTCGCTGTTTTCAATACCGTCTCGATCGCCACGACGACCGGCTTTGCCAATACCGACTACAACAAATGGCCGATTTTCGCCCCGCTCTGTATGCTGCTTCTGTCCTCTTTTGCGTCCTGCTCGGGCAGTACCGGCGGCGGCATGAAAATGGTGCGCGCCCAGCTGCTATTCAGGCAGGGGCGGCGCGAACTGACCCGCCTCGTGCACCCGGCGGCCCGATTGCCCGTCAAGCTGGCCGGACAGGTGGTGCCCAACAATGTGATCTACGCAGTGCTGGCGTTTGCATTTCTTTATGTGTTCGCCATCATTATCATGACGCTGTTGATGGCGCTCAGCGGGCTGGAGTTCATCAGCGCGTTCTCTGCCGTGGTGGCCTCGATCAATAACACCGGACCCGGGTTGAACCAGGTCGGGCCTGCCTCCACCTTTGCAGGCTTGACCGATTTCCAGACCTGGATCTGTACGATTGCCATGTTGCTGGGGCGTTTGGAGTTGCTTACCGTGCTTGTCGTCTTTACCCGAGCTTTCTGGCGTGCCTGAACCGTTGGAAAACTTCCTCGCCATGCTGGCCAGCGGCCGCGACAACGCCTTGCTGCGCTTTTCGCTCGGCAACGAATACCTCAAACAGGGGAATGCATCGAGTGCCGCCGAGCATCTGCGCCGCGCGGTTGAATTCGATCCGAAGTATTCCGCCGCCTGGAAACTGCTGGGCAAAGCCCTGACCGACACCGAAGCCTGGAACGAAGCCCTGGCGGCCTACCAGCAGGGCATCGCGGTGGCAGAGGGGCGTGGAGACAAGCAGGCGGCCAAGGAAATGACGGTGTTTGCCCGGCGTATCGAGAAGCGGCTTGGGTTAAAATCGAGCGATTGAATTTTCAGGAGCAGCAAATGACGCGGATGGTGAATTGTGTGAAGCTCGGGCGTGAAGCCGAAGGTCTGGCCTTCCAACCGGTGCCGGGCGAGTTGGGCAAGAAGATTTTCGAGAACGTGTCGAAGGAAGCCTGGAGCGGCTGGCAGCGCCACCAGACCATGCTGATCAACGAGAAC